>CAZUSF010000440.1:0-1901 GCA_964623355.1 uncultured Thiobacillus sp.
AGTCCCGCCCCCCATTTGAATCATGTCCTGCCCACTTGAATGACTGGTGGAGTCAGTAAGCAGGCGCTCAGAGCCTCGCCAATTCTTCTTTGCCGCTCCGTTGATCAAGCGCTACGGCGTGCCGCGCATCATGTCGGCTGGCTTAATCCTTTGCTGATGCACTTGGTCGTGGCGTTTTCAGGTCAGGCTGCATTGTTACGAGCAACGAGCGCCATGATCAGGTCGGCTTTGGCGAGAACGCCGCATCAGTCAATAGTCTGTGTCACACATGGTTCTGATCCTGGAACTGTTCAACAATCTCTTGAGCTTCGCAGCGATATCAACTGACGTTTAACGCTGTCCGGGCGGAGAGGCTGCTTCGCCTGCAATGGCAATGTTTTTGCCCCCGCTTCCGCCACCTCACCCCCACTTGATACGGAGAAGACAATGCAAGACATCCAGAGCGCCATCGCGGCGCTCCAGCATGGCGGCGTCATCATCTACCCGCTGCTGCTCCTGGCATTGGCCGCGCTGGTGGTGGTGCTGGACAAGGCCATCGTCTATCGCCGCCACGCCCGACTGCCCGAGCCGCTGCGCCAGTTGGTGGAAACCTACGGCTTCGATTGGGCCGACCTTGACCGGCAGATCGGCCATCTCGGGCCACAGAACTATTTCAGCCGGTTTTTCCGCACCATCATGGACAACCGCACCAAACCCGCCTGGTGGGTCGAGTCCCGGGCCGGGGACGAGGCGCAGCAGATCGAGAAATCCCTCGGCCGGGGGATGTGGGTGCTGGATACGGTGATCACCGCTGCCCCGCTGCTCGGCCTGCTGGGCACCATTTTCGGCATGATGCAGTCCTTCAAGCTGATCGGCCCCGCCGGACTGCTGAATCCGGGCGGCGTAACCGCCGGGGTGGCCGAGGCGCTGATCGCCACGGCGGTGGGTCTGCTCATCGCACTGGTGGCGCTGTTCGCGTTCAACTATCTGACCCGCCTGCAGGCCCAGACCCTGGACGAGATGGAACGGCTGGGCACCCGCTTGCTGGACCACATTCGTCTGGATGCCCAGGCAGCCGGGGCTGGCCACGAGGTTGCGTCGTGAAACTCCGTAGAAGCCGTCAACCGAAGCGGGGCCGCATCGAGATCATCCCGATGATCGACGTGATGTTCTTCCTGCTCGCCACCTTCATGCTGGCCTCGCTGACGATGCAGCACCTGAATTCGATCAAGGTCGATCTGCCCCAGGGCGCGGCCGCGCCGATGAAAACCCCAAACCGGGTGACCCTGACGGTGACGCCGGACAGCCAGCTCTACCTGGACAAGATGCCGGTCACTCTGGACAGCCTGGCGCCGACCCTGAAGCCCCTGCTGAATGTTGCCGACCCCAGCGTGATCGTTGCCGCCGACAGCGCGGCGCCGAACGGCATTATCGTTCAGGCCATGATCAAGGCACGCGAGGCCGGGGCAAAGCATTTCCTGATCGCCGTCCAGCATGGCCAATGAGGTGGTCAATGAGGCTGGCTACGACTGGCGCCTGGATAGCCCCTGGCGGCGCCTGCCCTGGACGCTGCCCGGTGCGCTCATCATCGCGGTGTTGTTTCTCTGGGCCGGCACAGGGTTCATGCAAGGTTCGGCACCACCCCCGCCAGCGGACGACAAGCTCAGCCTCGACGCCCAACTAATCGAACTACCCCCGCCGCAGCCAAAAATCGTCGAGAAGCCCCGGCACGCGCCGCCGCCGCCGTTGGACGAAGCCCAGCCCGAGCCTCCCGCCGAACCGCCGCCGATAAACACACCCGCATCACTGGCAGCGCCGCCCGCCCCCACCGCCGAGGAATGGCAACAAGCCTCGACCTACACGCTGAAAAACAGCAAGCGCTACCGGCATACCTGGGGACAGCAGGTGCGCAGCATGATGGG
>CAZUSF010000441.1:0-1891 GCA_964623355.1 uncultured Thiobacillus sp.
AGGGCTGAAAGTGGCTGTAGTGGAGACTTTGGTCCTTGGCCTGGGCGGGGTGAGTTTCTAGACTTTATGCATGTTCCTGCGCTGCAATCGTCGAAAGAAGGATGGCAAGGTCCACGAATACTGGAATGTCGTGGAGAACCGGCGTCTGAGCGATGGCCGGGTCGTCCAACGGCAAGTGCTCTATCTGGGTGAAATCAATGCCAGTCAGCGCGAGGCCTGGCGCAAGACGGTCGAAGTCTTCGACGAAGGCCGACGCCGTCAAGTAGCGCTGTTCCCGGTTGGGTCGCTACCGGGGGATGACGTGGATGCAATTGGCGTACGGCTCTCCGAATTGCGACTGGAACGCCCACGCCAGTGGGGTGCGTGCTGGCTGGCGTTGCAGATGTGGGAGGAACTCGCGCTGGACGACTTCTGGCGCCCGCGCCTGACACCGTCGCGGGAAGGCACGCCATGGGAGAAAGTGCTCAAAGCCCTGGTGGTGTATCGACTGATCGACCCGGGCTCCGAGTGGCGACTGCATCGCCAGTGGTATGACGCCAGCGCGCTGGCCGATTTGCTCGATGCGGACTTCGCCCTGGCCGAGAAGAACACGCTGTACCGCTGCCTGGATCGGCTGCTCGAACACAAGGACGCGTTGTTCCAGTTCCTCAAGCTGCGCTGGGGCGAATTGTTTGGCGCCCGTTTCGACGTCCTGCTCTACGATCTGACCAGCACCTACTTCGAAAGCGACACCCCGCGCGGCGCCGACGACCTGCGCCAGTATGGCTACAGCCGGGACAAGCGCGGCGACTGCCGGCAAGTGGTCATCGCCCTGATCGTCACCCCTGAAGGCTTCCCGCTAAGCTACGAAGTGCTGGCCGGCAACCGCACTGACAACGGCACCCTGAGCGACTTTCTTGACCGCATCGAAAGCCGTTACGGCCATGCGCGACGGATCTGGGTCATGGACCGCGGCATCCCCACCGAAGCGAGCTTGGCCAAGATGCGCGAGATGGGTGCGGCCTACCTGGTAGGCACGCCCAAGGGGCGGCTGAGCAAACTGGAGAAGGACTTTCTCGGGCGCCCCTGGCAGACGGTGCGGGAAGGCATCCAGGTCAAGCATCTGGACGTCGAGGAAGACATCTACGTGTTAGCGCAAAGCGAATCGCGTATCGGCAAGGAGCGCGGCATGCGCCGCAAACGGCTGCGGCGCTACCTGGACCGGCTGCATGCCCTGCAAAGCCAGAAGCTGACGCGAGATCAGCTGCTGATGAAATTGGGCGCCGCCCACAAGGAAGCAGGGCGGGCGGCGAGTCTGGTTCACGTCACCTTACCCAAGGGGGCGCCGGAAACGGAGAAGTCGGCTGGGGCTGGGCTGGCGTATCGCCTCGACCGGGACAAACTGCGACAAGTGCGCCGGCGCGAGGGACGCTACCTGCTGCGCACCAACCTGGTAGCCCACGATCCCGGGGAGTTGTGGACCTTCTACGTGCAACTCACCGAGGTTGAACAGGCCTTCAAGGAGTTGAAACATGACCTGTCGGTGCGTCCCATTTACCACCATGACGAGCATCGGATCGAGGCCCACATCTTTGTGTCTTTCCTCGCCTACTGCCTGCAAGTGACCCTGAAGGCCCGGCTCAGAGTCCGCGCCGCCGGCCTGACGCCGCGTGAAGCGTTGGCCCAGTTCAAAACGATACAGATGGTGGATGTCTGCGTTCCCACCGTCGATGGCCGTGAACTCGTGCTGTCACGCTACACCCAGCCGCAGGCGGAGCAGCGCATGTTGCTTGATCAGTTGTGCCTGCGTCTGCCTGAACAACCCCCACCCCGAATCACCGCCGCCCATCTCGCCCAAGCCACCCAGACACCGCTTGCCGTGTAGTGGAGACCTTCGCTACCCACTTCACGC
>CAZUSF010000442.1:0-1886 GCA_964623355.1 uncultured Thiobacillus sp.
ACTTTTTGCCCCAATTTCTTTAAAAAATCGAGGAATTATGCCAATAATAAACTGCACCCTATAAAGTGGACAATAGTGGTTTTTGCAAACCCGTAGTTTTGGATAAGCGCATTCAAAAACCCATCTTTTGGACAAGAGCGTTTTTAGAAACCCTTAATTGCGGGCAGGCAAGTTTTGAATCCAATCCCTGTAGGTATTAAAATTAGACAGACGGATTGGAGGATAAACATGGCCAATAAAAAATTTACGCAAGAAGAAATGGATTGCCTGCGCGAGAATTCCTATGTCGTGGATGTATCACCGGGCCTGGTGCATTTTTCCGCAGAGTTTAAAAGAATATTCTGGGATGCCATTTTGTCTGGCGAAGAACCGCGCAGCATTGTCGAAAATTTAGGCATAAATCCTGAAATGCTTGGCAAGACGAGAGTCGCTGGACTTAAAGGGATGATTCGAAACGAAGCTAAATCTGAGAAAGGGTTTCGTGACTTAGACACCCGCCGAAGATATATGGATGGCCGCAGCTGTCTGGACGAATACATGACTCCGGAAGGTAAGATCAAATACCTGAAGCAGCAATTAGCGTACAAAGACCAAGAGATAGAGTTTTTAAAAAAAATTGTTTCGCTGGGGCGGGAGGATGTAGAGGCATGAATGTTCCTGCATCCGTCAAATATGCGATTATTCAGGAAATGACCAGGCGAGACAACAATATGCTTAACATTACATGGCTCTGCGCCGCTGCCGGGGTTTCCCGGTCTGGATATTATCATTATCAAGAGACAGAAGAGCTTAGAAAAGGCCGTGACGAGCACGACCAAAAAGATTTCCTGGAAATTCTTAAAGCTTACCAGTTCCGAGGCTACGACAAGGGGGCACGCGGCATTTACATGCGGCTGCTGCACCTAAATCCCCCGGTGCACATGAACATCAAGAAGATTCGGCGCCTGATGAAAAAATATAGACTCCGTTGTCCGATTCGCAAGGCAAATCCCCACCGTAGAGTAGCTAAAGCACTTAAATCAGGCAATGTCGCCCCTAACTTGCTGAACCGCGAATTCGAGACCCGTGGGCCCCGGGCCGTCCTCTTGGCTGATATTACCTACATCATTAACGGCAAGGCGCCAAGATGCTACATGTCTACGATCATCGATGCCTGTACCAAGGAGCTTCTTGCATGGGAGCTGAGCGAATCCCTGGAAATCGATTTTGTTCTGGAAACAGTAAACCAACTCATCAGGAACCATGGCATTTCTCTGACGACCGAGACTCTGCTTAATTCAGATCAAGGTGCGCATTACTCCAGCATCAAGTTCAGCCAGTTACTCAAAGACAAAGAATTGAGGCAATCCATGTCCCGCAAGGCAAATTGTTGGGACAACGCCCCTCAGGAGTCGTTTTACGGACACATGAAAGACGAAATCGACATTGCCCGATGCGCATCGTTTACGGAGATTCACCAAGTAATCAGGGATTGGACTGAGTATTACAACACTGAAAGGTACCAATGGGATTTGGCAAGACTGGCTCCAAGTGAGTATTACGAGTATCTAAAGACAGGGGCATACCCCTTGACAATTCCAAAAGCAAAGGGAAGGGAGTGATGGTGGGGCTCTGCCCCACACCCCGAGGTTTACCGCTTTAATTTCCAGGGAGGCAACGCTTGGCGCAAAAAAAGAAGCGTTGCTGATGCATCGCCTCCCTTGTAAACCCGCAAGGGCGCTCGGGTCGCTCCTCAGCGTTGCCCTATCCTCCCTTACGGTAAAGCACGGTCAGTGTAGCACAAATACCTATTTGATTGGAAGGCTAAAAACTCATATTGTCCTTGACATAGGGTACACTTTATAATTCTTACCAAAATTGTTAACTGTTAAATCTTAATTGTTAAT
>CAZUSF010000443.1:0-1881 GCA_964623355.1 uncultured Thiobacillus sp.
CCTCGCATGACGTGCATGCGAGCAGTCCCTTGCCTTCGATTACTTGGTTTTCTTGAATGTGCTTTGAACCAGCACATCCACTTTTGCCTGCGGCGCATGACACTGGGTGCAATTCCAGCGCCCCATATAAAGCTCGCCCTTTTTTACATTGGCATAGTGGCTAACCGGAGCCGGGATGGGCATGCCAACGGTGATCTTCTGTTTCAGCAGATCGGGCTGGACATGGCAATCCTTGCACAGATTGAAATCCTGTCGTATCGGTACCATGTCGACAATGCTGTGAGTGATCATCGGCGGCGCGGTATGGTAGGACTTTACCGCGCGTTTGTTGGTACCCGGATCACCGCCGCCATAATTGACGACAGCGGGGTCCAGAACGTCATAGACACTGGAGTTGTACAAACCGAGAGATTCCTCGGGAATGGCCTGATCCTGAACCGCGTTAGCGGGCAAGGACAAGGCCAGGACAGCACTCAATAACAAGAACTTTCCAACGGGTTTGCTCATCTCGTCCTCCTTTGAACGGCAATGGCGTCCGCATGCACACGGGCTTGCGTGTTGTGGCTGCGGATCAGGGGTTTGAAATCGAACTTCAGACTTCCTTCAGGGCAAATCGGCGAGCAGCGCCCGCAATTGCTGCATTCACCTGAGAACACATAACCGCGCTCATCCAGCTTCTTCAGGTTGAGCACCTGCGGTTCCGGGCAAACCTTGGCGCACTCACCGCAATGAGTGCAGGTATTGGTATCGAACCTGACGCGCAGCAACGCGGTCTTGCCAATCAGGCTGTAGAAAGCGCCGAGCGGACACAAATGACCGCACCAGCCATGCTTCAAAATCAACAGATCAAACAGGAAGATCGCCAGCAAGGCAGTGAAACCCATGCCGAGACCGAAAATAATCTCCCGATGCGCCATGCCGATCGGGCTGACCCATTCAAAAGCCGCCAAGCCGCTGATCACGGTAATCACCAGGGTCGCCACCAGAATGAAATAGCGCAATGTGCGCGGCAAATGGAAGATCGGCTGGACGCCAATCCTTTCTCGCAACCAGCCAGCCGCGTCGGTCACTATGTTCACCGGACAAGCCCAGGCACAGAACATCCGGCCGCCGATCAGGAAATAAACACCGAGCACCACCGCCACGCCGATCAGACTCTCCTTTTGCAGCACATGGCCGGTCATGAAAATCTGCAACGCGGCGAACGGATCGGTCAGCGGAATCAGGCCGATGAATTTCGACGCCGACAGGTTGCCGATCAGCAGCGGTACATCCTTGGCGACTTGCCAGCCCCAGTGCGCGGTACCAAAGAACAACAACAGAATGGCAATCTGACTGATTCGACGCAGGATGATGTAGCGCCATGACCAGAATCTGGCCGCCCCGGCAAGGTTATGCACCTTTTCCGACGAAGCCAATGCGTCGGCCTTGCTGAAGGTAGGCTGGGTGCTTACAGGCCGGGTGCTCATAGGCCGGGTGCTCATAACCCACCTTCATTCAGGTAATCCATACCGCCCGGTTTGCCGCCAGGTTCTGGTGTAGAACTCGGTGCGGCCTGCGGCGCCTGCTTGAAGTCCTGGGTGACTTCGGTATCGAAGGTCCAGCCCAAACGGTAATGATCGCCAATTTTCCCCTGCACCAGTTTGTGCGGCAGGATGCGGATGGCCGCAATTTCGGTAGGACAGACTTTTTCGCAGATACCGCACCCGGTACAGGCATCGGAATGCACCAGCGGAATGAACATCGCATGCCTGGAGGTTTGCCGGGGATGCGTTTCCAGCGTGATCGCCTTGCCCTTGAGCGGGCATTCGCGATGGCAGATTTCACAGCGCAAGCCTTTGTACGACAGGCAGTTCTCGATATCGATAACGGCCAAACCCA
>CAZUSF010000444.1:0-1878 GCA_964623355.1 uncultured Thiobacillus sp.
ATCCTGCCGTTGCGCGGCAAGGTGCTGAACACCTGGGAAGTGGAACCGGAGCGGCTTTACGCCAACAACGAAGTGCACGACATTGCGGTAGCGCTTGGCGTCGAGCGGCACGGCTTCAATGATCACCCGGACATGTCCGGTCTGCGCTACGGCAAAGTGGTGGTGATGAGCGATGCCGACGTCGATGGTTCGCACATCCAGACCTTGTTGTTGACCTTGTTTTTCAAGCATTTCCCGCGTTTGGTGGAACAGGGCCGCATTCATATTGCGCAGCCACCGTTGTATCGCGTCGATGTGCCGGCGCGCGGCAAGAAACCAATGCGACGTTTCTACGCGCTGGATGACGACGAACTACAGGCGATTCAGGATCGCCTGGTGCGCGAAGGCATCAAGCCGGAAGCGATTGAAGTCGGCCGCTTCAAAGGCCTCGGCGAGATGAACCCGGAACAACTGCGGGAAACCGCGATGAGTCCGGCGACACGGCGTGTGGTGCCGATTCGGGTGACGCGCGATGAAATGGAAACCGCAGTCTCGATGTTTGACATGCTGATGGGCAAAGGCGAGGCCAGTGCCCGCCGCGAATGGATGGAATTGAAAGGAAATACCGTGGAGGCGGATATATGAGCAGTGAAACCAAAAAGCCGGCCGAAACGTCCGTTGCGGACGTCGTAGTCAGTCAACCGGCGGCGGACGAACGCCGCTTCTGTTCCAGTTGCAGCCGCACCAAGCCGGTCCTGGGTGGCGTTATGGCGCGTTGCGCCAACGGCACCAAACGCTGGAAATGCGCCGATTGCCATGCCCGTTCGAAAGCGCATCTGGCGTCGATCAAGAAAAGCCAGTGATGCGGATTGCTTGCGCGACAGACCTGGCGACGAGCCACCCCGAAGCATGAACGCCGCCAGTCCGTTCCCCCACCCCCAGCCCCTCCCCCGCTCGCGGGAGAGGGGAGCTACGAGCGTCGCTGTGCGACGTTCACTTAAATGAACCTTTTCGATGCACTCGGTTTTGGCTGGGAGCGTGCGGTAATCCCCCAGCGGACGCCGACCTACAGCAAGGAGCGCGTGTGCTTTCGGCTGCACCGGATGCTGCCGGAGTTCGTCTGGGATGCCAGCGTGCTGGAAGGAAATCCGTTCACCTATCCGGAAGTTAAAACCTTGCTCGATGGCGTCACCATCGGTGGCCGCAAACTGAGTGATCAGGACCAGGTGCTGAATCTGGCGGAAGGCGCCAAGCGGCTGCTCGATTGGGTCAAATCCGGCAATTTCACGCTCGACAAACCACACTTTTGCGATCTGCACGCCCGTATCGCCCGCAATGAAGCGTTGGAATGGGGACATTTTCGTGGCGAGGGACAGGAAACCGGTTACACGCCGGATGTCGGACTGGGCGAAGCCGGACGCTACTCGCCGTTGCCAACCGTGCCGGGCGCAGCGGAATTGAATCGGGTTTTCGCCGCAGGCATCAATGCCCTGAACGAATTGCCCTCGACGTTTGAACGCGGGCTCGCTTTCTTTCTCTTTGGCGCGTTGCAACAGTTTTTTTTCGACGGCAACAAGCGCACGTCGCGTTTCATGATGAATGGCATCTTGATGTCGGCGGGGATCGATGCGATCAGCGTGCCGGCCGCCCGCGCGCAAGACTTCAACGAAAAAATGGTGCGTTTTTATCTGACCCGGGACGCCACTGAAATGCTGGCTTTCCTGCTTGATTGCCACCCGGATGCGACCGCGATTCGTGCCTTGAACGCGCTTTGAATTAACCTGGTATCCAGGGTTTACCTATAAATCATGCCCCATTCTGAAGACACGCTGACGCCCGACCTTTTCAACGACGCGCCACCTGCCGCGCAACTTCCCGCCCAGCAGACACCCGTGTCGC
>CAZUSF010000445.1:0-1873 GCA_964623355.1 uncultured Thiobacillus sp.
TTCCAGATCATTCGCCGCCAGCGCCTCGCCAATTGTGACCAGGTGCTGGCGAATCAGGGCACGGTCAGCATCGGCCTCCACCAACCCTTCGCCCAGCATCGCCATTGAGACGACTGCCGCTTCCAGGGCATGCACGGGCTTCTTGCGGATGGCGCAGGCTGTGGCGCGCGCCAGTTGCACCGGCGTGATCGGTTCGATGCCCAGAACGAGCACTTCATCGGCTACAGCGACCAGGTAAGGCAAGACATTGAACTGGGCGAGGTAGCCTGCGGGGTCGATGCGCTTATCCATCATGACCACCTCCTTTCGGTCCAGTTTCGCGACCGCTGATCCATCGCCCAGGGGTTCTCGATATACAGGGTCGAATTCTCAATCTGCAACCCGAGACCGAAGCTGCGCGCATGCGTGGCGGCGACCGTTCGGCCATCGAGGATTGCGACCCGCTCGGGATTGGCCGCCACGATCAACCGACTTGCGCCTGTAAACCCGGCAAGGCGACCAGAATAGGGGATGCATCCGCTTCCGGCCCAGGCTGTTGGAGGCTGAAACGGTGGCGAAATGTGCCGGGCAATGGCGCCAATACGCCATTGCAAGATGAAGTTGTAGCAAGCGATCTGGGCTGCGAATTCAGGGATCAGAGCCATGAGGCATCTCTCTGCGGTCGGATGGGGTTGAAGGGCGGCGTATCCGACTCCGCAGGAAGCTCTGGCGCTCCCCTATGGCTTGCTGACGGCCACAGAAATGACAATGACAAGGTGTTGCCAAGGTGTCTTCCTCGGGCGCCGTCGGATGGGGTGGCAGTAAAACGGATGGGGCCGGGGGTGGGGTACGGTGATGCGTCACTTTCTTTTTTCGCGCTCGGTAACGACGCTGGCGCTCGGCATGGGCACGGCGGCCACGACGACTCGATTGATAGCGCTGACCCGCCGCACGCAGTGATGAGGCCCGAGCCGCTTGAGAACAATCCTCTGAACAGTATCGCTGGCCTCGGTCACAACAACTACAGACAAGCACCTTTTCGCCGCAGTGGGCGCAGAAGAAACTTCGCCCTGAATGCTCGTTCGGCGAGGAGATACCGACAGGAACTCGACTGGATCGAGCATTGGGGGAATTACAAGACACGCAACGTCGCCCATTTGGGCACGGGGCGCGGCATGAGTGAAAACTTGCTGGTTTAAGTGGTTCTCAGCTGTTTTCTTTGACTGACGCGTTTCCTAAACGCTCTTCCTCGAGCCCGCATCGCCAGGGTCTCATTGCCTTCCCGGCCGACCTCCGCATGTTGCTTGCCGGGAAAATTGAAGGCTGAGTTCTTAAACCAGGTTGCCAAGTGGCATTCCCGAGCGCCATTGCCAGCCACCTCGCGGTTTTAAGCACCCGATCGGATCGTGGTAGCACGCGTGGATGACATCCAATATCCACGACCGAAGTCTCGCCAGATGAGCTACCAACATGATTCACGAACACAGCCAAATTGAAATACCAGGCTGGTTTCCGATATTGAACTCGGATTTCTTATTGTTCTTTCGGACTCGCTTGTTTCCGTGTTTTGCCGTGAACTTCACAAGCAATAATCCGTTAACTCATTGATTATTATATATTCTGCTCCCCATAAACAGTCACTTTTCACCCCATAAACGGGGACATTTAGTCCAAATTCCGTGCTCGTGTCGCCATCCTCCGCCTCGCCTTGTCAACCTAGCCCAGAAATCGTCGCAGGCCTTTGCCCATGCGGGTTTTCAGCGTGTCTGCGGGCGTGAATTTGTCCCCGCAAAAAGCAGGGATATCGTAAGTTATCCACAGGGCATTCGATCCGAATTTCAACATTCCCCATAAACAGTCACCTTTCAGATTTTCTCGCCCCATAAACCGTCAC
>CAZUSF010000446.1:0-1599 GCA_964623355.1 uncultured Thiobacillus sp.
AAAGACCTTGCCGTTGCTCAGTTCAAGCAAGGCAAAACTCTCGCTGTCGGTAGCGTCGTCGTCTTGCGCCACGCCCTGGATGCACTCTGTCGGGTTTGCCAATTGTCCCTTGATCCAGGCGAAAACCGCCGCATCGCCTTCCTGCAAGACGGATTCGGAGATAGCCCACATGGCGCTGAAGCGGTGGTTCATGTTGACGATATTGCCTGCGGTATTCACAACCAGAATGCCTTCCCAGATAGCCTCCAACGCGGCCTGCAGTTGCGCCGTCAATTCAGAAAGGGTGGCCTCGGCTTGTTTCTGTTTGCGCGCGTCGCGCACCCGCAGCATCAGCAGTTCGCGTCCGCCGGCGTGGTCGCAGCCGGGCATGAAGCCGCCGCTCTTGATCACCGGCAGCAGGCTGCCATCTGCGCCGGCGTAAAGACTTTCCATGTCCGTCACTTCGCTGCTCGCGCCCTGCTGTACCTCTTGCCAATAAAACATGTCGGCCAGCGCGCATTCAATCTCGGTGATCTGTCGTCCCACCAGCGTCGACTTTTCGTAGCCGAGGACTTCGCTTACGCGTTGATTGACGGCAACGATTTCCAGCGTGGCGGGGTCGACCGCCAACAGCATTTCGGCTGAAGCATTGAGCAGTAGTTGGGTCAGGTCTGCGTCGTTCATTTCATGGCGTTCCGTCCGACGCGCCGGCGTCGAAGTAGTAGCTGACGCGGCGGCGCGGACTCAGGTAATCGAACACCGCCGGCGGTAGCTGGGCGGGACGAATCGCGCGGCTGATGTTGATATCAGGCTCGTCAGCGAGATCAAGGATGAGGGCCTCGCTCTTGGGAATGTCCGCGTCGTACACAATTACGGTCGGCTTCAGCGCCCGTGTCGCATTGACTTTGATCACCAGGCCAAGCGCTTCGTTGGATAGGGCAACCACCGTGCCCGGTGGATAGACGCCCATGAAGCGGATGAAGGCCTGCAGCAGTTTGGGATCGAAAAGTGTGCGTTGCTTGGAAAACATCAACGAAAGCGCCTCGTGCGGCGTCAGCGCCTGGGCGATGTTTACCGGGTTGCACAGGTTGTCGTAAGCATTCACCAAGGCTATCAGTCGAGCCATCGGGTCGATGGCGTCATCCTTGAGTTTGCGTGGGTAACCGCTGCCATCAAAATGTTCGTGATGTTGGAGAATGACGTTGAGCGCGGTCTGTGGCAGTCCGGCTTTCTTGCCGGCTTCTAAGCCATACGCGCAGTGCATCTCGCGGAACTCACGTTCGGGTTTGCTCAGCGTGCCTGATTGGTTGAGAATTTTGCTCGGCACCTCTTTAAGGCCGATGTCGTGAAACAGCGCGCCGATGCCGACCTGCTTGATAAAATCGGCCGGCAGCTTGAGTTCACGCGCGACCGTCATCGCCAGCACCGAGACGTTGAGCGAATGCAAATAGACATTCTCGCTGCCCGGCTTTTCCGCCATGATCTGGATCGCCAGGTCCGGCGCGAGCAACAGGGCATCGACCGTGTCGCCGACCAGTTTGCCGGCATCGGCGATGGTTTTCTCCGGCTGTGAATAGAGGGTTTTGCCGATGCTGCGCACCACGTTGGCCGCGCTGTTGA
>CAZUSF010000446.1:1657-1867 GCA_964623355.1 uncultured Thiobacillus sp.
CATCCGCCGGGGGCGTGTTTTTGGTCAGCGGTGCCAGCGGTTCGAGATCGCTGCGTGCGGGATCCCAGCGCACGACATCAAGTCCCAGCGCACGGATGGTCTTGAGTTGTTCTTCGTCGCGGATCTTGAAGTTGTTGAACTTGAACGGATGCTGCATCCAGCCCACATCGAGATAGACATAGACGCCGACCTGCAACTGATCGACTGTAA
>CAZUSF010000447.1:0-1855 GCA_964623355.1 uncultured Thiobacillus sp.
CTGCCGTTCAGGCATGCCGGAATTCTCGCCACCCGCCCGGCTGAACAGCGCAACCAGGTCATCCCAATTCGCCGCCGTGGCCGCATCCCGCTCACCGCCGACTAGCCAGCTCAATCGTTGGTGATGATCGACCACCACCGCCCAGTCATAGATCCCCACTGCCATCTCTGGCAATGCACTGGACAAGCTCTCGCCGCTTGCGCGATGGATATGATCCGGCAAGGGTTCGATCCGCCGCGCCAGGTCATAGCCAAAGTAACCGATGGCGCCGCCGCAAAACGGCAACGGTGTCGCTGCAAAATCTGCTGCCAGATACTGACGCAGCAAATCGAAAGGATCATCAGCAGCCTGCCGCACCGAATCGGCCTGGCGAATTTCGGTCAGACTGCCGCGCGTCACCAACGTGATGAACGGCCGCGCGGCAAGAATATCGAAACGCCCTGCGCTTGAAAGCGGGCGGCCGCTATCAAGAAAAACAGCCCAGGGTTCGTCGGCAATCGCCTCGAACAATTCAGCGCTATCGATACGGTATGGGAGGGAAGTCAGACGCACTTCAAATGATGGCCATAAGGGAAAAGACCCGAATGGCACTTACTTAAGCCAAAAACCTCCGTCATTCCCGCGAATGCGGGAATCCAGGCGGGGTAAAAACCACTGGATTCCCGCATTCGCGGGAATGACGTGTGCGGTAGTTTCAGTCGTTTTGCGCTTAAGTAAGTGCTATTCGGAAAAGACCCGTTTTAACCCTTGTTGCTGGCGGGAGAGAACGTGGCGCATTCTATCCATTTACTGACTTGCGACGAGGCTTGGCGTCGAGGCTAGTCGTCGAATCAAACCAGCACGGCTTGCAGCGGGCGTCGCAGGGAGGACGGCAGTTTCGGGCCGTGACCGAAGCGAACCACCAGATTCGGTCTGCGTTCGCCTATGCCCAGGAATGACGCAAACTGCGGCCGTAATGTCGGCACCTCAACTGGCTGGTTGAGAAACGCATTGCGAATCCCCAATGCCGCCGACTGCAGCGCGAAGCGCTGGTAGCTGCGGCCGACTTCGACCCAGTCGGCAGGGCTGGATTGATCAGCAACGAAGACCGCGATTCCGGCTGAGCTTCGCACCTGTTTTACGTACTTGCCATTCTCCTTCTTTGGCGTGAAGAACAAGTCAAATAGCCGGCTGCCCAACCACGGCGGCAAAGACGGATTGCCTGACGATGCCGCGTAGAGGCCATCGCCAGTCCGCACAGCCTCGTCGCCGTTGAAACGAATCCAGCGCTTCAGTTCCTCGACGAAAGCGGGATCATTCATCTGGGTTGTGTTGCCTTGAACGACATACTCCAGCACGTTCTCCATGGCGGCTCGCTCGGTGAGGAGGATCAAGCGAACGCCGTTTCCGCTACCGGCTTTTTCAAGTTGTTCAAGTTCCTGCCAAGGAAGCGGTTTTCCGTCGTATTCGCCCCGGGTGGTTTGACGCTCGGGTATTGCCTGAAAAAGGCTGGAAGCAACTGCGCGAGTGGCTTCCAGAGATATACGCAGGGAATTACCGTCAGCGGCATCGAAGCCGGCATGTCCCATCAGGCCATGTGCCAATGCCGCTTGAGTCAGGTTTTCAGCAGCACAGCCCAGCGAAACGAAGAGGTGGTGATCATCCGGATCAACCGCCGGACAACGGCGGGCAAGATCCGGCAGTATCGTGACAGCGGCCGCTTCGATGTGAAATTTCCAGCATTGCGTGTTGTGACTCGACGGCGCCAAAGTCGCGTAGCGCACCAGTTCGCGCAGGAGTGCGGACTTTTCGCCAGTCTCGCCCTTGCTGTGGCGCCAGGTGTCTTGTACCGCCGCATCGTAATTCATGGCACCGG
>CAZUSF010000448.1:0-1854 GCA_964623355.1 uncultured Thiobacillus sp.
AGATAGATCAGCAGGTTGCGGCAACTGAGCAGGTCCAGCCGGGTGAACGGCGGGTCCTTGATGACGCTGTGCACGGCAAACACCACATGCTCGCGCAGGTCTTTCTTGATCTTGTAAGCGCCAAGGTCACCCGGGTCCTTGGTGAAGAAACGGCGCAAGCGCTCCGGCGTCACATCCTGGGCGATATTGGGCGGATAACTGCCGCTGCGCGCTGTGGCGATGGCCGCGTCGTCGAGGTCAGTGGCGAAGATCTGGAAATCCCATTTCGGTGGGCTAGAGGACTGAAACCCGGCCTGGGCCTCGTCGCGCAACTCCTGCAGCACCATGGCGATGGAATAGGCTTCTTCGCCGCTGGCGCAGCCGGCCACCCAGACGCGAAACACCATGCCGGCCGCGGGCTCTGCCAGCATCGGGCGCAGGATGCTTTCCTTCAGCGTGATGAAGGCTTCCGGATCGCGGAAGAAGCTGGTGACGTTGATCAAAAGCTCCTTGAACAGCGCCTGAATCTCGGCCGGGTTGTCGGTGAGGAAGCGCGCATACACAGCCAGGTCGTCGATGCTGTGTTGCGCCATGCGCCGCTCGATACGGCGGCCGATGGTGCTCTTCTTGTAGAGCGAGAAATCATGGCCGCTGGCGCTGCGCAACTGGCGCAGGATCTGGTTGATGCCGTTCACCGCCTTCTCCGGCACGATGACCGGCGTTATCAGGTGAAGGCGCGCTTGCTTGCCCAATTGCAGCAGCAGGGCCGGCATCTCTTCCACCGCCAGGATATGGGTGGCGTAACCGGCGGCGATGGCGCTCTGCGGCATGCCGTCGTAGCGCGCGCTGGCCGGGTCTTGCACCATGCAAATACCGCCGCCGCCGTGGATGGCGCGCAGCCCCAGCGTGCCATCGGTGGCGGTGCCGGAAAGGATGATGCCGATGGCACGTTCGGCCTGATCCTCGGCCAGCGATCGCAGGAAACCATCGATCGGCATGCGCTGGCCGCGCGGCTGTTCCGGCAAATGCAGTTGCAACACGCCATGGACGATGCTCATCTCGCGATTGGGCGGGATGACGTAGACGTGATTCGGTGCGACGGGCGTCTGATCCAATGCTTCCAGTACCGGCATGGCGGTGCTGCGTTGCAGGATTTCGGTCAGCAGGCTGACATGGTCGGGATCAAGATGCGGCACCAGCACGAAGCCCATGCCGGTATCGGCCGGGCAGGCATGAAAGAAGGCCTCGAAGGCTTCCAGCCCGCCGGCGGAAGCACCAATGCCGACGATGGAAAAGGGCATTGCGCGGGGTTCCCGCGTGTTAGTCATGGCCAGGGAAGGGGCAAGGGGAAGGCTTGCTGCCATTTCGTTATCCCTTGTCTCCGTACTCTATGGCGATTTCCGCAAAGCGTTCATGCAAGCCTTCGAACACGTCAACCAGGCCGGGATCGAACTGCGTGCCGCGTCCGGCGCGGATGATCGCAACCGCTTCCGTGTGCGGCAGGGCGGGTTTGTAAATGCGCGGTGAAATCAGGGCGTCGTAGACATCGGCTACCGCCATGATGCGCGCCGGCAGGGGAATCGCCGCCGCGGCCAGGCGATCCGGATAGCCGGCGCCATCCCAGCGTTCGTGGTGCGAGCGGGCGATGGTGCCGGCGACGACGAGGAAGGCGAGGGCGGCGTTGTCGCCGGCCAGTGGCGAACGGTCGGCGCTACGCACGCGACGCATGGCCAGGTCGATGGCCTCACCGCCGATGCGGCTGTGGCTCTGGATGATGGCGTATTCCTCAGGCGTCAGCTTGCCGGGTTTATTCAGGATCTGGTCGGGAATGCCCACCTTGCCGATATCGTGCAAGGGTGCGGCGCGCACGATGGA
>CAZUSF010000449.1:0-1820 GCA_964623355.1 uncultured Thiobacillus sp.
TGCGTAAGTCGTTGATTATCAGGCGCTTACATTTTAATGAAATAATATCTTGACCGCACACGCAAAAGGCACTATTCTAAAACTTCACCATGAACTACACACAATCTCTCATCAAAATCTTCCAGCAAACCAGTCCAAATTTTCAAGCCGATTGGGATGTGCCGCGCAAACAAACGCTCGTTTACTCGACGCTTAAAAAAGGGGAAACAGCAGCAGAAGAAGCTTTTCATTTGCTCAATGCTCCTTTGGACTTGCTTTCTCCTTGGCAACGCGATATCGTTAGGGACCATCGCTCACACTCTCTTTCCGTTGGAGATGTCGTCGAAGTTGATGGAGAAAAATATCTGTGCGCTTCTCGCGGATGGATCAAACAAAACTAAAACTCACCATGTCACTTAAAGAAAACTTGAAACTAAATGAAATCCAAGCACTCGCCAACATCACCGCCAAGTTCCTTGGCCTTTCCGTCAGACCTAAAGCCGAAATTACATCCAACAAGCGGGGTCGCGCCTATACCACGAAGGGGAGGTTTTCGATTCCAGAGTGGGCGTTTGAACACGGAGAAAAATTTGTCATCTACTACGTTGTCCACGAAGTCTGTCACTTCTACGGAGGCACGTTAGATCATGGTCAACTGTTTTGTAAAGTAGAAGATCGCGCCCTAAAATTTTGGGGGCTTTACATTCAACGCAAAAAAGTCTATCCTCAACCATTCGCAATCTACAAACTATGAATATCGGTGACTATGTAAAATATGATAATGATCTATGGGAACTCATTTACATTGATGATGTGAGTGAGAAGAAAGATTTATATTTTTTATCCTGTAGAACCTCTGAAAGAATTAATACTTGGGTATCAGAAGATGAAGAAATAACTAAAACTAATCTATCACAATCTTATTTTGAATTATGAAACCTATTGTCCTATTTATTGCCCTCCCTGTCACTATTTTGGTTTGGTCGTTTGCTATTTATGGTGCGATTGAACTATTTAAGGGGTGGTAGCTCAATGGTCAGAGCGTGCGGCTCATAATCGCTTGGTTGTCGGTTCGAATCCGACCCGCCCCACTTCTATTTGAATATCAATGACTTACAGATGAGAGCCGGGCCGCGCGCCGTAACTATTTGGTAATCAAGCACTTACAAAACAACTTGACCGGTATCACAAAACGTGATACCTTGGAAGAGTAATGATCGTCTCTAAACTTGATTTGGTGTGCCAAGACTGTGGCGACACTATTACCGCACAGCAAATGAGCGAAGATAAAGTTCGTATGCACAAGACCCGCGATGGACAAATTCTTTGCGAGTGCTGCTATGAAGATTTCTTGGAAAAATTCCATCCTTCAGAAGAATAACGCATTGACTGACATCGCAAAATGCGATACCTTTAGAGCATGAACAACAGCAAAGACCTCGTCTATCGCATAGCCGAAAAGCTCGATCAGACAGAAAAGGGCTATCGTATTCCCACCATTACCTACCTCGATAACAAACAAACTCTTTTGCTTGAATATTCTTCAAAAAAGTTTATCATCAACGTGACTGAAATCACAGACTTACAATGAAGATGCCCAAAGACACCTACTCTGTTCGCCGCTATGAGGATTTACACTTTGCCGTTTCCCAGTATGGCACTTCCATGCACAAGCAATTCTGGGATTTGTTGGTTGGCGCTGGACTTAATCGCAAGCAAATTTTCAGCAAATACATGAAAGTGCTGCGCGACGTTTCCCATGTCAACCATGACATTCTGAACGCCGTTGGTGTGCGCCATTTTTCTTTTCAAGCGGACAAGAAATCCGTTTGACAACCAAC
>CAZUSF010000450.1:0-1820 GCA_964623355.1 uncultured Thiobacillus sp.
GTGATCATCCTGAACATTGGCAAACGCGTCATGGGCGTTGTCGTCGATGGCGTTTCCGATGTGATCCAGCTCAGCTCGGACAATCTGCGCCCATCGCCTGAATTCGGCTCTGTGCTTGATACCCGCTACATCCTTGGCCTGGGTACGGTGGAAAACCGGATGATCATCGTCGTGGATATCGAACGCCTGATGACCAGCCAGGAAATGTCCCTGGTTGAGTCCGCAGGCCGGCCCTTAGACGCCACCGCTTAATTCGATTTTCCCTTTGAGGAGCCGACAAGAATGAAAAAATGGTCCGCCAATCTGTCGATCAAGACTCGTCTGATCGCCATATTTATCCTGGTTATCGCTGTCATTGCGACAGTGGGTTCATCCGGCATTATCGGCATGAAACACACCAACCAGGGCCTGGAAACCGTAGTCAATGGCCGCGTGTTGCCGTTCAGCCATTTGAAGAATGTCGCCGACGCCTATGCCGTGTACATCATCGATGCGACCAACAAGGCGAATGCCGGAGTCTTCACCGCCGAGGAAGCCAGCACCTCGTTGCAAGAGGCGCGGCAGACGATCAAGGACTCCTGGGATTTGTATGCCGCCGGAGTCAGCAGTGCCGACGACAAGGTGTTGGTCGATCAGGCGCAGCCGCTGTTTGCCGCCGCCGATGCCGAGACCGAAAAGGTGCAGCAAGCGCTTGAGGGCAAGAGCGGCAATGTGGCAGGCAGCCTGCAAGACAATATTGCACCGCTGTATGCCGCCGTGGATCCGATCAGCAACCACCTCGGCACCTTGCTCACCATCCAGTTGTCGTTCGCCCGCGCTGAATATAACCAGGCCGCCGCGAATTATGACGAGCATTACCAGTTTGCCTGGATCGTCGGGCTTCTCGGTTCCGGCCTGGCGCTGCTGCTTGCCTGGTTGCTGCTGCGCTCTATCGTGCAGCCGCTCAAGGCTTTATCGGGCGGTATCGATGCCATCGCTGCCGGCAATACCGATGTCGATGTCGATGTCGAGCGCAAGGACGAAATCGGCCAGGTCGCGGATAGCTTCAAGCACCTGCGCGACAAGCTGCAGCAAGACCTGGCGCAGATCAGCCAGCAGGCACGTGAAAACCTGCGTATCAAGATCGCCCTCGACAACGTTGATGCCAATGTCATGATGGCCGACAACGAGCGGCGCATCATTTATGTCAACAAGGCGGTCGAAGCCATGTTCAGAAATGCGCAAGCCGATATTCGCCAACAGTTGCCGCATTTCAATGTCGACCAATTGATTGGCGTCAACATCGACTCTTTCCACAAGAATCCCGGCCATCAAGCCGGTATGCTGGCCGGGCTGACCGGCACCTTCAGAAGTACGTTGAAGATTGCCAACCGCACCATGACGGTGATTGCCAACCCGGTGATCGATGAGAAGGGCGAGCGCATCGGTTCCGTCGTGCAATGGGGCGACCGCACCGCTGAAGTGGCTGCTGAGCAGGAAATTGCTGACCTGGTGAGCGCAGCCGCCGCCGGCGACTTCAGTCACCGCCTCAACCCAACAGGCAAAGACGGCTTCTTCTTGCAACTGGCGACCGGCATCAACAAGCTGGTGGAAACCTCGGAACGTGGCATGACTGATGTCGCCCGCGTCCTGAAAACCTTGTCGCAAGGCGACCTGACGCAACGTATCGACGGCGACTACGAAGGCCTGTTCGGCCAATTGCAGAATGACACCAACGCCACGTCCGAACGCCTCGCCGAAATCGTCAGCCAGATCCGCGAAGCCACCGACGCCATCAACACCGCTTCCCGCGAAATCGCCTCTGGCAACTCGGATCTGTC
>CAZUSF010000451.1:0-1806 GCA_964623355.1 uncultured Thiobacillus sp.
GCAATATCAAGCACTTAGTAGTAGTGTGAGGGGCGAGTTGAGAAAGTTGGGCTAGATACACACCCGTTTTTGCCATTCCTCGGGAAGCCTTGCTCCATGCGGCTTCGCGACGGGGGTGTTACTTGGAAGTGTCAAAGTCGGGTCTGACGCTGGACCTGGTTGCTGCTGATCCGGGCGCCGTACTGGCGCGCGGTGATGTTCTCGACGGCCAGTATGTGAGCGGTGCTGCTACGTACCAGTTGCATGCGCTTTCTGGCTAGATCGCGCACGGCGCGTTCGGTCGGCGGCAGAATAGTCCCCATCGGCAGGATTCCCAAACGCAGCAGGTGGGCGAGGTAACGCGCATCAGCTTCGTCGTCACTGTGCTTGAGCCCTTCGTATTTTTTGATTGCCGTGGTGTTGGCCAGATGAAGGTAAAACCGGCTGCCTGCAAACCATCTATCAACCAATACCAGTTGAACATCAGTTCTACCACGACGCCGGCCAACTCCTTTTGCCAAGGCAGGAGAACACCCAGAATCTTCGTCAGGTCATTGGGTAGCCGTTTCTCAGCTACCCCCCGATCTTCTTCGTCTATTACGGTCACCACACTGTTGTTCGAATGTAGATCAATTCCGCTATATTTCATCTCGGCCTCCGTGCGGTTAAAGCAAGTTTGCTAACTCACTTTAGCCCGCTACCACTGCGGTCGCGGGAGGCCGGCTAGATGATTTTCAGACCACGGATTCTAAAGAACCGAGGCGGGCGCGATGCGGCATCTTCTCGATTTCCGCCAATCCGTTTACCAAGCGTTGGTGGATGGCGCTATCGCTTTTTCCTACGTGTTATGTCGCTTGCATTCCCCAGAATGGCAAAAGCCTTGCGGTAGGTGAAACAATGGCTACTATGTATCTACATAAACGTATATCTATAGGATAGATCATGCAGGTTCACATTTCTCAATGGGGCAACAGTCTGGCGCTTCGACTGCCGGCTGACTATGCGCGCAAGCTGGGCGTCAAGGCGGGTGACAGTGTGGAGGCCACCCTGACACCGGAAGGCGGGCTTTCGATTCGACCGTGTAAATGGGACCGCAAGGGATTTGCCAATGAACTTGCGCAGAACCTCGAAGCCATGAACATGGGCACATCGGTCATGGAGGAAGTCAGGCGCGGGGATCGATATTGATGATTTACGTTGACACCAGCGTACTTGTTCCAATGTTCACAAAAGAGCCGGAATCCGAACGGGTGATGGACTGGTATGCCGCCTGCACTGAGGACATCGCGTCTGCTGTCTGGTGTGTTACAGAGTTCGCAAGTGCATTAGGCATCAAGCAACGCATGGGGCAAATCGATGCGGCAAGCGCGCAAGCCGCATGGCAACAATTTGAGCGATTTTGTGCGAACGATCTGCAACTTATGCCGGTTGAGTATGCGACTTTCAATCGCGCTGCTGCGATGACTCTGGATGCATCAACTGGATTACGTGCGGGCGATTCATTGCACCTTGCCGCCGCCCTGGAGAGCAACGCCAACAGTATGGTGACGCTGGATGGCGTACTTGCAAAAAATGCAAGAAAAATGAATTTGATGCTGGTTTTGTAACAGTTACCGGCCGATTATTTTCCCTCTGGTGGCTTTATCCGTCTCGTAGGTGCGAATTTATTCGCAATTTAGCCCGCGTAGGGCGCAAAACCTGCGGGAATTGCGCCGTATGTTTTCGAGCGTACATGGAATGGTGCAATGCGCTGCGCTTATTGCATCCTACGGCCTTGATAGCCAGCGTAGTCCGGATGCAGGGGAGCGGAATCCGGAATGCAACGGC
>CAZUSF010000452.1:0-1800 GCA_964623355.1 uncultured Thiobacillus sp.
CTCCGGCGCTGGCGGCAGCCGAATCCGACCAGCCTCTCGCCATGCGCGGCATCATGCAGGACCTGGGCCGGCACATGCAGACCGTCACCCTGGCGATTGCGCGCGAAGATTGGGCGTTGGTCGAAAAAACCGCGCCGCTGATCGCGCAGCACCCGCAACCGCCTTTGATGGAAAAGACCCGCATCCTGCGATTCGTCGGCACGAACATGGGCAAGTACAAAAGCCACGACCACAAAACCCACGAAGCCGCGCATGAACTGGCCCAGGCCGCCAAAAACAAGGATGGCATGGCGGTCATCGCCGCCTTCCAGTCGGTTCAGACCGGTTGCTATGGCTGCCATCAGGAATTCCGCAAACCCTTCGTCGAGCACTTCTACGGGGCGCGCTGACCTCACCAACGCTGCGGGAGACATGGCATATGCAAGCTGACAACAGCAATGGATTCAAGCCCGAACATTTGCGGAAGTGGTGGCAAGCCACACGTGACGCGCTGTTCGCCGATCTGAAAAGTTTGCTGGAGCCCGCCGCCCAGGCCGCGGATGAACGGGTGCCGCTGGCGAAGGAAGTTGGCTGGAAAAGCTACACCAGCGTGCTCTGGATCGGCCTGGCATTAGCCGGTTGTGCCATCGGCCCGGATTTCAAGGCGCCCGCCGCGCCCGATGCGGCCGGTTACACCGCCGTGGCCTTGCCCGTGCAGACCGTCGCCGCGCCGACCGACCTGGGCGGCGCGCAGCGCTTTGTCGCGGGTGCACCTATCGCCGCCGAATGGTGGCGGCAGTTCGGCTCGGCCAAGCTGGATGCCCTGGTCGAAACGGCCCTGCGTGCCAGCCCCACCCTGGAAGCCGCCGAAGCCACCTTGCGCCAGGCCCGGCAGAACTACGAAGCGAAGGCTGGAACCACACAATATCCACAGGCGAACGCCAACCTGGGCGCCCAGCGCCAAGGTGTCAACAATGCCGCCGCAGGCCTGCCCGGCGGCGAGCGCACCTACAACCTGTTCAACGCCAGCGTGGCGGTGAGTTACGACCTTGACCTCGCCGGCGGCAACCGGCGCGCGCTGGAGGCCCTGGCGGCGCAAACCGAGTATCAACGCCACCAGCTTGAAGCGGCGCGCCTGACCCTGATCGGCAATCTGGTGACCACCGCCATCGCCCAGGCGCAACTGGCCGGACAGATCGAGGCCAGCGCGGCCATCCTGGCGGCCCAGGAAGAACAACTGGCGTTGACCCGCAAGCGTCTGGAACTGGGCGCAGCATCCGATCGCGACGTTCTGGCGCTGCAAACCCAGGTGGAACAGACGCGCGCCGGACTGACGCCGCTGCGCCTGCGACTGGAACAAAACCAGCATCTGCTGGCCACCCTCGCCGGCCAGCCGCCCGGTGCGGTGGCCTCGCCGCAAGGCGTTTTGCCGCATTTCACCCTAGCCGATTTCAGCCTGCCCGGCGAGTTGCCGGTCAGCCTGCCCTCCGAGCTGACTCGCCAACGGCCGGACATCCAGGCCGCCGAGGCCCTGCTCGCCGCCGCCAGCGCACAACGCGGGGTGGCCGTGTCCAGGCTGTATCCGCGTATCGCATTGAACGCCAATCTCGGGGCGCAAGCCCTGACCGCCGCCAGCCTGTTCGATGGCGGTTCTCTGGTCTGGGGCCTGGCGGGCCAGTTGGTGCAACCCCTGTTCAATCGTGGATTGCGCGCCGAGGTAAGCGCCGCCGAAGCCGGATTCGACGCCGCCGCCGCCCACTACCGGCAAACCGTGCTGCAAGCGCTGCGCGAAGTCGCCGACGTGCTGCGCGCACTCGATCA
>CAZUSF010000453.1:0-1789 GCA_964623355.1 uncultured Thiobacillus sp.
AGCCCTCGAATCAAACGGCGTTCGTTTCTATGCCAAAGACTTCCTTATGGAAGGAATGCGGAAAGACTGCGTTGACGCTGTGCATGACGCGCATCTTGTTTACAAGTTGCTGAAAGAACGCATGGAGAAAATGCTTGCCATCGAACCCACAGAATCCGAACAGGAATACCCTCAACACTCATGAGCAAAGAACAAATCAAAGCCGTGTGCGATTACTCGCATGATGTCATAGTCAAACTGAAAAAAATGTTTGGCATAAAGAAAAAAGAACCATCGCTTCTTTGTCATAGTCTCGCGCACCTCAACGGCGCGACATGGCTTGAAAGAATCTCGTCAAATGGCATCTTGAGCAGATACATCGTAAAACACTGATAATCAACGAGTTACAGCGGCGCGCCCCGCCGCCCGGCGTAAGTGCTTGAAACTCAACACGTTACGCAAAACATGGAGCAGGAACCGTGCCAACAATGAGTGTCATAAAAATTCAAACGCCTGTTTGAAAAAACGTCAACAAAAATACTTTCACCGAATCGAAAAAAATCCCTTGTGTTTTTGCGCGTCTGTGGTATCTTGTATGTATGAAAGAAAAAGAAATCGAAAAGCTCACCGCTCAACTGGAACAAGTCGCAGAGGATCTTCTGGATCCTATGCTGGACGATCAAACGACTGTCCTCCTCAACCACATGGGCAAGCTCCGCAAAAAACTTGCGGAACTCCAAAAATAATCCTTGCAATCGAACGCAAAAAATCAGAAAATAAAAATATGAACATCACTAAAGCTGACCTCTACGAAGCCCTCATCCAAGCGCGTGTTGCGCTGTCAAAAGACATCTCCAACATGCTGCGCGACCGGAACGGAATCGCCGCAAAATACGCACGCGCAAGCGCACGCGAAAAAATCGCGGCCTATCGGTTGCTCTCTAACCTTTCCACGATCAACGCGGAAAGCTACTCAGACAACCGCTCGCTGCGTCACGTTAAAAAAGCCCTTGCCAAGTAAGGCAAACTCTGCAAAAATAAACACCATGAAACTACTCGCAACCAACACCAAATTGGAAAAGGGCGCAAGCTACGGCTGGCGCACACTCGGACTCTCACTCTCTCCCGCTGGAAAAAGCGGAAAACAATTCTGCCCTCATCGCTCTCCAGGGTGCGAGTTTGCTTGTCTCGATGAATCGGGCATGGGCGTTTTTCAAATGGTGCAAGACGCACGCCTTGCAAAGTCGCGTTACTTCATCGACAACCGCAACACGTTTGTCGCGCAATTAAACCGCGAGATTCACAACGCAGAAAAACTTTCAACGCGCACGAAAATTCCCGTTGCCGTGCGTCCTAACGTCTTGTCGGACTTGCCTTGGCATATGCTCATAGACATGGCGCGTTTTCCTTCAATTCAATTCTACGACTACACGCCGAACCTCGAACGCATGATGCAATTCCTGCGCGGCGAGTTGCCGAAAAATTATCATCTTACCTTCTCGCGCAAGGAAAATAATCAGCACAAGGTTCATGCGGTCATCGCGGCTGGCGGTAACGTGGCCGTGGCGTTTAATCGCTTACCGGAAACATACCTTGGCTTGCCTGTCATCGACGGCGACAAAAGCGACTTGCGTTTTCTCGATCCCAAAGGTGTCATAGTTGGACTCAAAGCCAAGGGCAAAGGCAAAAAAGATGCCTCTGGATTCGTGGTGCAAGTTGGCGTATAATGAACACCTATGGAAATAATCTGTCTGCTTGTCGTCGTGGCGGCTTGTGCTTGGGCAATCAATCAAAATCAAAAACTATGACA
>CAZUSF010000454.1:0-1772 GCA_964623355.1 uncultured Thiobacillus sp.
CCTTTCTGGAAGCGGCCGAACAATTCGGCAACGGATTGATTCAACGCCAGGCGTCGAACGATGCTGGTACCCATCACAGCAAGACACTGATCAATGTCCTGCAGACCTCGCTTTGGGCTGTAAAAGGGCGAATTGGCGGTGGCGACGAGCCGCGCCGCAACACTGGCATCTTTCGCCACCACGGCGGCAATCTCGGCCATGCCGACATCTTCCCGGTCACACAACGCCAGCAATTCCAGCAAAACCTGGGGCAATGACGGCAGCCGCGCCGAGATCAGACGATCATAGATTGCGGGGTTTTCAGTCCGCATAACTGGACAAACCTGATTTCATCAAAAGCACTTGGACTCATTAAAAATCAATAACGAACTTTGCATTACGGCATTAACCTGATGATCTTTAATCAATTCGGCAAAATTTTTGACTTGAGTCGTGTTCTGACAAAATTTGTCGGAATGCAAGGCGAGGATGCACTGCAAATTGATCTTTGCAATTGTGCAATCTCTGCAAAAAATCTATCTTCCAGCCGAATAGGTGTTTAACACCTGCATCACCTATCTCGATCTCAAGCGTCAATCAATCAAGGAGCACAGTCATGTTGAAAGCCCTGGCGGGATTTATCGTCGGCATCGTAGTCATTGGCCTGACCGGCTGGATGATGATGCCGCATCTGATGTTTAACGAGCGCGTCAGCCCGTTCGGCATGGAAGAAACCGTCGCCCGGATTCAGCACAACATCCAGAACACCGGCAACGGCTGGGCGCTTTCCGGCCTGCGCAACCCGGCCAAGGCGGTGCAGGGTGATGGCGGCAACGTGTTGCCGGTGCTGATGATCGAAGCCTGCAGCACCGAGTATTCGAAACCGATCCTGAAGGAGGACACGGTGCGTTTCCTGTCGATCCTGATGCCGTGCAAGATTTCGATCTACAAGAAGAACGACGGCAAGGTCTATATCGGCACCATGAACGCCGGCCTGATGGGCAAGATGTTCGGACCGATGGTCGGCGAGGTGATGGGCAAGGTGGCCGCCGACCAGCAGAAATTCCTGCATTTCGACCCCAACACCCCGGCGCCGAAAATGATCATTCCGGCGACGCCCGCCAGCGGCGCCAGTATTCCCAGCCTGGGCGGCGGCGGCGGTTGCTGATCACCATCGACGCAAAGCGAGGAATCACCATGTTCATTTCAACACTACACGTGCTGGCGCTCGGCCTCATGCTGGCGCTTGTGCCTGTCTCCAGCGTCCTGGCCAGTCCGGCGGCAGCGACGCCAGCAACAACGCCAGTTCAGGCCACTGCAAAAGCGGCGACCCACTCCACCGCCGACCACAGCAAGTTCGAGGCGCTGAAAAAGCCCTTCGCCAGCGGACCGGAAGTGACCCGAGCTTGTCTCTCCTGCCACACCGAAGCCGCCAAACAGGTTCAGAAGACCAAGCACTGGACCTGGGAATTCATGAACCCGACGACGCAGCAGCGCCTGGGCAAGAAGCACGTGATCAACAACTTCTGCACCGCCGTGCCGTCGAATTACGAGTTCTGCACCGCCTGCCATGTCGGCTACGACTGGAAGGACAACAACTTCGATTTCACCGCGCAGGAAAAAGTCGATTGCCTGGTCTGCCATGACACCACCGGCACCTACCGCAAGCTGCCCGGCCTGGCCGGGCATCCGCCCTACAAGGATGTGGAGTTCCCGCCGCAATCCGGCAAGATCGTCAAGGCGCCGGATCTCGGCGATGTCGCGCGCAAGGTCGGCAAATCCAGCCGCGCCAA
>CAZUSF010000455.1:0-1770 GCA_964623355.1 uncultured Thiobacillus sp.
TCCTTGCCCTTGATGTCTTCCAGCGCGTCGATCGCGATTTTGACGAGTTGTTCGGTAGTCAGTTGTTTGGGTGCTGCGGAGTTAATGTTTTCAGACATAGAGTCGGTTCTCGTTGATGTAGTCGATGACGGGGTCGGGTAACAGGTAGCGCAGACTCTGGCCGCGCAAGGCACGGTAGCGAATCTGGCTGGCGGAAATATCGAGTTGCGTGATGGTATGCAAAAAAACCCGGCCAGCCGGTTTTTCCAGGATCTCGGCAGCTTGTTCGCAACGGCGGGTGGATAAACAGGTGCGCAGCGTATCGGGTAGCGCATCTTCCCAGCTTGCCAGCGAATAGCCAGGCCGGTGTGCGACGGCGATGTGCGCCAGGTCAAATAAATGACGCCATTCATGCCAGGTTGTCAGGCCGAGAAAGGCGTCGCCGCCCATGAACAAGATCAGCGGCGTTTCGGCGGACAGTTCGGCGCGCAAGGCGGTCAGCGTATCGACACTGTAGCTGGGTGCGTCGCGCTGGATCTCGCGCGCATCGAGCCTGAATCGAGGATTGCCGGCGACTGCCCGGCGCACCATTTCCAGTCGATGTTGCGCTGCCGCGCGCGGTTGGCCGCGATGCGGCGGTTGTCCGGCCGGAATGAAACGCACCTGATCAAGCTGCAGAATTTCGGCCAGCTCTTCGGCCAAGCGCAGATGGCCGAAGTGAATCGGGTCGAAGGTGCCGCCGAGGAGGCCGATGGGAGCCCGGCTCATGCGCGGAGTTCGTCCAACGGGTTCACGACCTTAAGACCAGTAATCCATTTGAAGTCATCCACATTGGCAGTGGCGAGGGTTTCGTTGTGCTCCAGGGAGGTTGCCGCGATCAGTGCATCGCCAAGAGACATTTTGCGTTGCTGGCGGAGGGAGATTGCTCGCTCAATGATGCTTTTCGATGGGTAGATCACATCAAGTGCGTCGATCAACTCATTCAAGATGGCAAGTTGCTGCAACGTGATGCGGTGAAAGCCAAGAACTTCAACTTGTGTGATAGCCGATATGGCTGGGCAAGTTGTTTTTACCCATTGGCGCAAAGCGACGTTTTCGACTTCCTGGCAATAAATCAGGATATTGCTATCTGCCAGCATTCAGTCTTCCCGTCCCGGCAATGGCCTGTCCTTGCGTATCTCGCGCTGCCAAGCGACGGGATCGGCAATGTCGCCGAAAGGGCGGGCTTCCACCAGTTTTTCCAAGGCCAGGCCCAGACGTTGTTTACGCTCGGAGGCATCAAGGTCCGCCGGTTGCTTGCCTGTTTGGGTTTCAAGAAACAACACAAAATCCAGCACCTCTTTTTGCTTGACGGGGTCCAGGCGTTGGGTGTGTTCGGCAATCAGGGCGGGGTAGTTCATGTTGGTAACCTCATGGGCGATTGTTCCAGCAAGCGCAGCGTCAGTCGCTGTCCTTTGTTTATAGCTTGCAAGTGCTGTCACCCCCGCACATGCCCATCGCCCAGCACCACCCACTTCTGGCTGGTCAGGCCTTCCAGGCCGACCGGGCCGCGGGCGTGGATCTTGTCGGTGGAGATGCCGATTTCCGCGCCGAGGCCATATTCGAAGCCATCGGCGAAGCGGGTGGAGGCGTTGATCATCACCGAGCTGGAATCAACTTCGCGCAGGAAGCGCATCGCGTTCGGGTGGTTGGTGGTGAGGATGGCGTCGGTGTGGTGCGAGCTGTAATGGTTGATGTGGGCGATCGCCTGGTCGAGGTCGTTGACCACTTTGACGCTGATGATCGGCGCCA
>CAZUSF010000456.1:0-1764 GCA_964623355.1 uncultured Thiobacillus sp.
GGGTGCGATTTTTTGTTGTTGAAGGTTAGGCGGCTTTCCGGTGCGAGCGGTAGAGGGCATGTATTGCGGAGATGCTGATGGCGTTGTTATGTCGCCAGTGCATACCGGCTTGTTTGCAGCGGCGCACGACCAGTACCCTGACGGCAGCCTCGACATGCCCCGAGCCGATGTAATAGCCGTTCTTTCTCAGCCAGCCGTAACGCATGCTGTCCTTGCGATTTTCCAGATACAGCAGGTGCTTCAATGCGTCCGGGGACGCATCAAGCCTCTCTTTGTAGAGTCTCCTGATGCGCCTGACGGCGCTTTCCGCGCCGACTCTATAGAGCAGGCCGCGGCAGAAGCGGTATTCCTTGGAAGCGGGCGCGGCCTCCAGTCCCAGCGCGAAGCAACAGTCGTGGAGGTGGCCCGATGCGTGGTAGAAGTCGTTCGTGAACTGCGCATGAGGGAAGGCGTCCCGGAAGGAATCCTCCAGCGCGGTCTCGCCGTCCGCGACGCATTGCATGCGAGGCGCGGTGCCGCTGCCCCTGGCAACGCCGTGTTTTTTCAGCAGCGGGGTGAACTTGTCGATGGTCTCGCCGGAGACGAAGTAGGAGAACGAGTCCTGCCATGGCACGGGGCGTCCATCCTTGTCCAGCCACTCATATTCGCCGAGCACGGCTACGCGGATCTGCCGCGTCCCGGCTGGGCCGCCGTCCTTGCCCTTGATGCCCTCGGTGTCCGCCTTGCAGCAGTTGGCCGAGCCGCCGTCGGCCATGCAGAAGAGCGTCCGCTTGACTTTTGTCACCGCATTTGGGGGTTTCCCCGCATATTGCCGATTATCCGTGGGCGGTTCTTTCTGCTGCGCGGCGCAGGCCTCGCCGAAGGCCAGCGTCATCTTCCTGAGCTTCGATACACTTACGGGGATGCCCGTCAGGCGGAGCAGCGTGTCTGCGGCCTCCCTGAACGAACCGCACAGCGCCCCGCAGCATTCCACCGCGTCCCGCGCGGCCGCCGTCGCCTTCTCCCTGATCCCGAGCGCGTGACGCAGGACGGATGGCTGCTTCGGGACGTAACATTCCGAAACCTCCGTCCAGCCGAGCGCGGTCAGTATTTGCACGGTCCGGACGCTGTGGCAGCCATCGACAAGCCGTTTCCCGAACAGTGTGAAGAACTTGCCGAGGAACGCGAGAAGGTCTTTGCGCGCCGCGCCGAGCAGGAGCGCGTCAACCCCGGCGGCGCCTTCGGGAAGGCCCTCCGGGCCGAGGGGTGCGGACTCCAGGGTCCGCAGGACGGATTCGATATTCTCCCACGCCGGGCGCGGAAGCCTCCGCATCAGGCGTTTTTTTTTCCGATGGACGCTACCGCCAGCTCGGTCACCAGCCGGGCGTGCTCGCGGGCGAGACGCTTGTAGGCATTGCCCGCATTTATCATCCGCCTCACGGAGGACAGGTGCACGGCGCTGATCCGCTTCCACCGCTCGTTCCCCTTCGTGTCGCGGTATACGAACGTGTAGTGCTCTGGCGAGACATACACGCTGCCGTCCTTTCGTACGCGCCGGTTACGGTTCTTCTTGATGGTCCCTTGCAGGGCGGGTCCGAGCCCTGCGATCTGCGTGACGATGTCGCTGATCCTCGCCTCAATTTCTTCGGGTGTGCGTGCCATGATAGATGTCTCCTTAGTGAAGAGACACCTATTAAACCACAAAAAAAACACGCCCGCAAGCAGAAAAATGCAATTCTTGAGAAAAAACAGCCATTACCCTTCAACAGATTAAAATCGCACCCA
>CAZUSF010000457.1:0-1763 GCA_964623355.1 uncultured Thiobacillus sp.
GCCGAAGCAGACGGCAGGAGTGCATCGACGTGGGGTGGACTGGCCAAACCTGTTGGAAGCAGCGCAGGCAGTGGCGTATCCAGCGAGGGAACCGGCAGCCCGGGCGCGGGGAAACCGGCCTTGCCGGTCTTCATCGCCTCAAGGTCACGCCGCAACGCCGCGACTTCACGCACCACTTCAGGGTTCAGCCCTGCCTGGCCCGGGAGGTCGCCTTCCAGTTTTTTAAGGAGGGCGGCGTTCTGCAACTTGGTATCGCCCAGATCACGCTCCAGCGACTTCATGCGATTCCCGGTCGCTTCCAGGCCGGCGGCCAGACCTTCCTGGGTGATGTTCTTTCGGCTGGGCATGACCAGGTGGGTGCTGTTGATATCCGACTTCGCACCATCCGGCGGCGTCGCGTCCTTCGGGCTGATCAGCCAGCCCGCACCGGCCAGCGAGCCAAACAGCACTGCCACACCGAGCACATTGCGGTTGCCCGGCGAGAGCCCCGCCCACCATGTCCTGAACTTGCCGGCGTTGCTCATCGGCCGGCTCCGGTCGCATCGCGCGCCAGGGCGGGCTCGACCGAGGTATCCGCCAGGGCCGCCTTGTCCGACAGGACGAAGACCGACGTGGACATGCCCTGGCGCAGTTTGATGACCGGGTAGATCGACACCGCGCGCACGCCATCACGGTAGAACGAAGGCTCGGCCAGTTCGATCTCGGCCTGGCCGACGTTTTCTACCCGGTATTTGAAGACATCCAGATGCTGACCCGAGTAACGCTTCTCAGGCATCACAAGCAGCGCGTTCATGCGCCCTACGGCGACCGGAAGGCGTCCTTCGGCAAAACCGGCCGGCGTCTTGCCGATGACAACCTGGCGCAGGATGGTGCGCAGCCTGTCGGTGTAGCTGCTGGCTTCGGATTCCCCTGGCTGACTGGATATCGACACGGAAACCGGGTCTTCATCCATTTGCAGGATGATGGTTTGCGCCGGGATGTTCCTCGGGATCAAGGTGAGCGACACCACGGGATCGTTCACCCCTGCCCCGGTCACAAAAATACCGACCGGCTTTTCTGATGATATCGGCGAGATGTACAGGCTCTGGCCTTGCACCCGCCATTCCACCTCGGAGTTGTCGATCAACTTCGGCGTCGCAAACGGAGTCGAGATGCGATTCGGAAACCCCGCGCTGACATAAAGCACTTCGTTGTAGTGGCTGGTGACCCGCACCACGTTGGCCATCATGGGCCGCTTTTCACCCGGCAGAAGACCCAGGCCGGGCAGCATGACCGGTTCGGATTTGCCAAGGGCGGCTTTGCCAACCTCAGGCTTGCCAACCTCGGGCTTGATGGCCTGCTTTCCTTGCCTGGCGTGCACTTGCCTGGCCACCTTGCAACCCGGATTCGGCTTGGCCGTCAGGCCGGGGGGATTCGAGCACGCGTCGACCCGTTCATCCGCCTGGGCAAACCCGGCCGCCAGCGTGAAGCCGGCCAGGGACAGACTGATGGCGATGTGTGACCGATGAAACTGTGGCAAACGTAACTGTGGCAAACGCAACTGTGGCAAACGCAACTTTGGCAAATGTAACTGTGGCAAACGTAACTGTGGCAAAAAATAGCGGAGCTTCATTTTTCCCCCTTGGCCTCGGCCGGCTTCTGAACGTTGGAGGGTGACGCCAACCACTTCAGGGTGTGCGGCTCGGACCCCTCGTAACTGTTCAGCGCGGTCACCAGCGGCCGTCCATCGCGCATCTCGATCTTCAGGTCGTAAACCACGGGCG
>CAZUSF010000458.1:0-1758 GCA_964623355.1 uncultured Thiobacillus sp.
GTCTTGGGCAAATGGAAATCGACCAGCCCAAGGCGTCCGCCCGGCGCCAGCATGGTGTAGGCGTTGGCCAGGACAGCCCGCCAGTCCGGCATCATGGTCAACGCGTAAGAAAGATAAACCCGATCGACGGGTGCCGCCGGCTGCCAGACGGTGGCGTCGGCTTCAATGATCTCGACGTTGGCCATGCCAAGCGCACGTTGTCGCGCAACCGCGAGCAATGCCGGACACAGATCGACCAACTGGATGCCGGTCAGCGTAGCGACTGGCCTGACCTTTTCGATTGCCGCCAGATTGCGGCCGGTGCCGCAGCCAAGCTCCACCACGCGTGCGGCAGCGGGAATTTCCAGCGCCTCGATCAGCGCATCACGCCCGTGCAACAAGCGTGAGCGGAAGGCATCGTAGCGTTCCGCCTGCGGCGCGTAGAAGCCTTCCAGGCGCTCGGCATGGCTGCCGGCGCGTGGCAAGCCGCGCAACATTCGCAACAGAATGCCGGCATCCGCGGCGAAATCAGGCAGGGACATCGGCCACCATGAACCCGGCATAGGTATGCACCCGATCCTGCTGTTGCAGACGCGCCGCCAATGCGCGGTTGATGTTCAATGTGTCGTCAAGCCGGCGCCGTTCATGGCCAACTTTCACCCAGCGCAGAAAGTCAGGATCGGCATGCGCGCTGCGCAGCAGGATGCGTGCGCCACCGCGCGCGCGACTCAGGATGGCATTCCACTCTTCAACCAGCGCGGCAGGGTGATAGCTGCTCATCCAGTCCATGTGATCGAGCAGGACAAAACGGGAAATCGGTTTATTCGTCGCGTGCAGAAACTCCGTCACCGTGCAGGTGTGAGTCTGGATGCGGTCCACCAGACCCGCCTTCAACGCCTGAAAATTGTCCGGTTTGAGGTATTCGGGGCAGCATTCACGCGTGTAGCGGCCATTCACATACACCCGCCAGAAATAGTTGTCCGCCACCGACAAGTGCCGGAAAACATACTCGATCGCCTCCCGCACGAACCCCGCCACCCCATCCGAATGCTGTGCCTGCACCAGGCGCCGCTGCGGATGCGGCACGCCGAGCAGACTCAGGGTGAGCTGGCGTCCGAGCACCCAGCGCATCGCCGGCGTCCACATCGCGGCAGCAATGCGTTCATCGTAAATGCGACGCTGATCGGACAACTCGGCCGCCGCGAACAGATCCTGCACATCAGCCGCCAGCTTCGGCCGCATCCTGAAGTAAGCGCGAAAACCGCGCGCCACCAACCCGGCAAGCCCATGGTAGTAAAAACTGCCGAGTGGGCTGGTGAACCAGACAGCGTGTTTATCCCACCATTCACGCGCGAAATCGGACAACTCGGCGCGCAAGCTGGATCGGTACAACTCGGCAAAGCGCGGGTGATACCCGTCGCCGAAAATGGCAAAGAAATCGTCGAATTCAAGCCGCCGAATCGCTGCGATCTTCAGCTCCAGCAGCGCGTTCTGACGTGGATTGGCATCCACCGCATGAATCCGCGCCGGCGCATCGAGCGCGTAGTCGAGCGCATTGCAGCCGGCGCTGGAGATCACCATGACGGTATCGTCAGCCCCCAGTTGCAGCGCCTGCCGATCCACCGCCGGGTCTTCCCAGCAGGTGTTGTAAACCAGCGAACGCGCATACAACGCATTGAACACATTCTGATCAAGGCGATCGCGCAGCGTCAGCGGCGTCGGCGCGCTATGGAAACACAAGTCGGGAGCGTTCATGAATGACGGATTTCTGAGGAATGG
>CAZUSF010000459.1:0-1756 GCA_964623355.1 uncultured Thiobacillus sp.
TGCAAGCGCTCCGGTGTCACATCCTGGGCGATATTGGGCGGGTAGAGGCCGGCGCGCGCCGTGGCGATGGCGTCGTCGTCGAGGTCGGTGGCGAAGATCTGGAAGTCCCACGCCGGTGCGCGGGTGAGCATGTCCTCGTCGAGCAGTTCCTGCAGCAGCATGGCGATCGAATAGGCTTCCTCGCCGCTGGCGCATCCGGCCACCCAGACTCGAAACACCGCACCATCCGGCTTGGCGGCCAGCAAGGGCGGCAGGATGCTCATCTTCAAAGCGATGAAAGCTTCGGGATCGCGGAAGAAACTGGTGACGTTGATCAGCAATTCCTTGAACAGCGCCTGAATTTCAGCCGGGTTGTCCTTGAGAAAACGCGCGTAAACGGCCAGATCGTCGATGGCGTGCTGCACCATGCGCCGCTCGATGCGGCGGCCGATGGTGCTTTTCTTGTAGAGCGAGAAGTCGTGGCCGGTGGCGCTGCGCAGTTGCAGCAGGATCTGGTTGATGCCGCTGAGGGTTTTTTCCGGCTGGGCGCCCGGCAGGCCGAGGCGGTAGGCGGACTGCCTGGCCAATTGCAGCAGCAGTGCCGGCATTTCCGCCACCGGCAGGATATGGGTGGCGTAGCCGGCGGTGATGGCGCTTTGCGGCATGCCGTCGTAGCGCGCGCTGGCGGGGTCTTGCACCAGGCAGACGCCGCCGGCGCCGAAGATGGCGCGCAGCCCCAATGTGCCGTCGGTGGCGGTGCCGGAGAGGATGATGCCGATGGCGCGTTCCGCCTGATCTTCGGCCAGCGCGCGCAGGAAGCCGTCGATCGGCATGCGCTTGCCACGCGGTTGTTCCGGCAGGTGCAGTTGCAACACACCATTAAGAATGCTCATCTCGCGGTTGGGCGGGATGATGTAAACCTGATTCGGCGCCACGGCGACCTGATCCTGCGCTTCCACCACCGGCATGGTGGTGCTGCGCTGGAGGATTTCGGTCAGCAGGCTGACATGGCCGGGATCGAGATGCGGCACCAGCACGAAGCCCATGCCGGACTCCGCCGGGCAGGCATGAAAGAAGGCCTCGAAGGCTTCCAGCCCGCCGGCGGAAGCACCAATGCCGACGATGGAAAAGGGCATTGCGCGGGGTTCCCGCGTGTTAGTCATGGCCAGGGAAGGGGCAAGGGGAAGGCTTGCTGCCATTTCGTTATCCCTTGTCTCCGTACTCTATGGCGATTTCCGCAAAGCGTTCATGCAAGCCTTCGAACACGTCAACCAGGCCGGGATCGAACTGCGTGCCGCGTCCGGCGCGGATGATCGCAACCGCTTCCGTGTGCGGCAGGGCGGGTTTGTAAATGCGCGGTGAAATCAGGGCGTCGTAGACATCGGCTACCGCCATGATGCGCGCCGGCAGGGGAATCGCCGCCGCGGCCAGGCGATCCGGATAGCCGGCGCCATCCCAGCGTTCGTGGTGCGAGCGGGCGATGGTGCCGGCGACGACGAGGAAGGCGAGGGCGGCGTTGTCGCCGGCCAGTGGCGAACGGTCGGCGCTACGCACGCGACGCATGGCCAGGTCGATGGCCTCACCGCCGATGCGGCTGTGGCTCTGCATGATCTCGTATTCCTCCGGCGTCAGCTTGCCGGGTTTGTTCAGGATATGGTCCGGGATGCCCACCTTGCCGATATCGTGCAAGGGGGCGGCGCGCACGATGGATTTCGGCTGCGTGCAGATTAAAGGGGCCGTGCTCAAATTATTTTCTGGCGTGCGATCTGCCGTCCGA
>CAZUSF010000460.1:0-1751 GCA_964623355.1 uncultured Thiobacillus sp.
CGCGCCCTCGGTGTGGTGCCGCAAGAGTTGGTGTATGACCCGTTCTTCACTGTGCGTGAGACCTTGCGCTTGCAGTCGGGATACTTTGGGTTGCGCCGCAACGATGAATGGATCGATGAATTGCTGGCCAATCTTGGTCTCACCGACAAGGCGGAAAGTTACACTCGCCTGCTTTCTGGCGGCATGAAGCGGCGGGTGCTGGTGGCGCAGGCGCTGGTGCACAAACCGCCGGTCATCGTGCTGGATGAGCCGACCGCCGGGGTGGATGTCGAGTTGCGCCAGTCGTTATGGCAATTCATCCGACGCCTGAATCGCCAGGGCCACACCATTGTGTTGACGACGCATTATCTGGATGAAGCGGAAATGCTGTGCGAACGGGTCGCGATGCTGCGCGAGGGCCGCATCGTGGCGCTCGATCGCACCGCCAATCTGCTGCAGTCGGGTGCGGAACGGCGCTTGCTGCTGGATCTCGATACGCCTGATTTGCCGGATTTTCTGCGCCCTCGCTTGAAAGGCCGCGATGGCAATCACTACGTCCTGGATCTTCCCGACTACGCGGATCTGGAAGGCATCCTGGCCCAATTGCGCGCTGCCGGCATCGTGATTCGCGATCTGGCGTTGCGCCAGCCTGATCTGGAAGAGGTGTTTCTCAAAATCATGCATGCGCATCAATGAGCAACCCGGCATGAGCGGTTTTCGCACCCTGCTTTACAAGGAAGTGCTGCGCTTCTGGAAGGTACTGGTACAGACCGTCGGCGCGCCGGTGCTGACCGCGTTGCTCTATCTGCTGATCTTCTCGCATGTGCTGGAAGACCACGTTCAGGTCTATCCCGGCGTGTCTTACACGGCGTTCTTGATGCCCGGCCTGATCATGATGTCGTTGTTGCAGAACGCGTTCGCCAATTCATCCTCGTCACTGATTCAATCCAAGATCACCGGCAATATCGTGTTTGTTTTGTTGCCGCCGCTGTCGTATCTGGAATTCTTCCTGGCCTATCTGCTGGCCGCGCTGATTCGGGGATTCACCGTCGGTCTGGGCGTCTTGCTGGTGGGTTTGTTTTTCGCGGAGATCGAAATGCGTTATCCGCTCTGGATTCTGGTTTTTGCGCTTGCTTCCGGTGCGGTTTTTGCCTGCATGGGGATCATTGCCGGCATCTGGGCAAACCAGTATGACAATCTCGCCGCGGTGCAGAATTTCATCATCATGCCGCTCACTTTCCTGTCAGGCGTTTTCTATTCGATTCACTCGCTGCCGCCGTTCTGGCAGAGCGTGTCGCATTTCAATCCGGTTTTCTACATGATCGATGGCTTCCGCGCCGGTTTCTTCGGTCATTCCGATGTTGATCCCTGGCTCAGTCTGGCGGTGGTGCTGCCGTTTGTTTTTTTGTTGGGCGGCATTACGTTGAGGTTGTTGAAGTCGGGCTATAAACTCCGCCACTAATTTTCCCCAAGGTTTTCAAATGATTACTTCACAACAATTGCAAGGTTGGATACAAGCTGGTCTGGCTTGCGATCATATTCAGGTGCGCGGCGACGACGGCCAGCATTTCGAGGCGCTGGTGGTCAGTCCGGAGTTTCGCGGCAAGATGCTCGTAGCGCGTCAACAGATGGTCTACAAGACTTTGGGCGACAAGATGCGGGCCGAAATCCATGCCTTGTCGATGAAGACCCTGACGCCGGAAGAATGGCAGGCAAGCAATGGATAAACTCGTCGTCACCGGCGGCGGTCGTCTGACCGGCGAGGTCGTGAT
>CAZUSF010000461.1:0-1723 GCA_964623355.1 uncultured Thiobacillus sp.
AGAACTTGCTGTAGAGGATTTTCGGACGCGGGTTCGATTCCCGCCGCCTCCACCACCTAAACCCAACGGAAACAACGACTTACGTTGTTTCCGTTTTCTTATGTTGACCTATTTTTGGTATGTTTTTGGGTGGCTTGGTCAGCTTTTTGGTCAACATTTGCCGAGCTGAACATGGCCACTGCACGGCTTCCTGCCTGAGTGTCAGCGTCCGGGATCCACTTCCCATAGATGCGCCGAATCATGCCCCAGTCGGCATGGCCCATTTGCTGCGCTACCCACATCGGGTGTTCCCCTGCGCTAAGCGGGTGCGATTCAAACTGATGTGGCGAATCACATGCGCTGATGAATTGAAGTTTGCTGCCAATAGATGTCCCACTGACGATTAGCGCGATTGAGCCGCAGAGCCAGCATATGTTCGGCATTGTCTTCACACCACCAAGCACCCGGTCGCTTCATGCGCTGTTGGACGATGTAGCGGTGGGCGCTTTCTATTTCCCCTGAGCCAATAGGCAAACTGTGCTTGATTGCGTCTTGGTAATTGAGTTGATTGGGCCGATTGCTCAAATAGCGGTAGCACTGCCTCACCGGGGCCTCGCCATCGGTTACCGTGGGCAACTCGAGATGCGTTTGCAATTCTTGTAGCACCGCGTTGGCTTGATGCGTTTTGAGCCGGATTTTCTGTTCATCCATCCAGATTTTCCGCGCCTGCTCCTCGTTGTGGATGGCCTTGCCGGCCGCACTCAGGTAGTCGCACACATGATAGAAATCGATGAGATAGCTGCCCTGTGCGCCAAATTTCTTCTCCATCTGATCCGCTATCCAGGGGGCACCATCGCCAACACCATGAATCGGGGTTCCTGTACCAAAGCCAGCCTGAATCGCACAGTCCAAAAGGCACTGTCCGGCCACATCGACATCGCCCTTTAGGGTGCCACCAAACGCCAGCGTTTTACTTCCCTGCGCATGGGCAAGGCTTATTTTTGCTTCGCTCCAGCGCAGCCTTTTGCCTTTGCGCTTGTCGGCTTGCATTTCATCACTCTCGACGATCGGCACCATGCCGCCATCGGTTTCTACAATGATTGGGGTGCAGGTCCCGGCTTGAGTAGGCCAGCCTTGCGGCGCCGGGGCGGCCTCAAAGATCGCTTTGGCATGACCTTCGGTGATACGTGCAATGGTGCTTTCACTCAGCACGACGCCGTAGTGCTCAACGAGCTTGTCCATGGCTTGCGCAAAGGGTTGGTCTGCACCAAAGTCGGTCACGACGCGCTGGAGCGGGTACGAGCAGCCACGGTTGCGAACTTGGGCGCTTTGCGCAAACGGGCGGACCCTTTTGCTGCCCTGCCGGTATTGGGGCTCGTCTACGCTGATGTCGCCAAAGGTGGTGTGCCAGCAGAGTTTTTTTTACCCTCACTCCAGACGCCAGCCGTTTGCTTGAGCTCTTGCGATGTCTTCTCTACTTGGCGCTCGGCCCAGGATTGAAGGGCAACGTTGCCGGTCTGGCGTATTTCTTGAATCACCCGCATTTCAGCCGCATCGGCTGTCTTGAGGTCACCAGTCTCGTCTTCGACCGCCAGCAGCAAGGATTCCATTCGCCTGCGCAAATCAGGATGCGCCGCCAATCTTTTTACAAACTCCGCATCACTCAACAATGCATCGCTCATGGTAATAGTCTCTGGGTCAGTCGTTTGGCCAAATTTACGCCACATCAGTTTGAATCGCACCC
>CAZUSF010000462.1:0-1722 GCA_964623355.1 uncultured Thiobacillus sp.
AGGCGACGTTGGAAGTCTGACAAGAACGGCATCGCCGCCAGCGCAGCGGCACTGGTCACCATCGGCGCAATTTCACCGACCACCGTCGCCTTCGCCCCGGAAACCGGCGCTTGCCCTGGCTGATAGGCAGCCAGTCGCGCCAGCACGGCGGCGCGATCGGCACGCTCCGGATCGAACGCCACCACGACGCTGGCGGCCTTGCGGTTGATGCGCACGTCGCGCACGCCGGGCTGCGACTCCAGCCAGGTTTCCAGCCAGGCCGGATTGCAGGATTTCTCGGCCAGCGCCGGCAAACGGACACGCAGACGGTTGGGGGTTTCGTGCAGGATGACGGGTGCGTTCATGACTCAGCGTTGCGTGACTTGCGGGTTCTTGTCGGATTGAAATCGGGCTGGCCGCGCTTGACCCAAACCCAGCATCTTGCCGCCGAAATACATCAATGCAGCGCCGGCCAGCAGACCCACCAGCCAGCGATCCAGCTTGGCCGGTTTTTGCGCATGCGACTCGTGCGAATCATGCGATCCGTACGACACATGCGAATCATGCTGACCGGGAAAGATCACTCGGCGGTCTCCGTGCGAATCTCGGCTTCAGCGTCATGGAAGCGCTCTTTCAGTTCCTCGACACCGCCTTGCAACAGACTCCAGGCCTTCACCGCGCCCTTGATCGCGGTGCGCTGCACGTTTTCGTTGGTCAGCAAGTAGGCGGCGGCAGCTCCGATCAACAACCCTTTGAAGAAACGCTCGTTGAGCAGGCTGCTGCTTTGTTGCTGCGCGAACTGTGGCGCGTACTGCGGCGCATACATCGGATAGCCGTAATAGCCCATCGAAGGTTGCTGCGGGTAGGGAGTCTGCAACGAAGCCTGGCCAGCGTGCATGCTTTGACCCATGCCCTGGTTCGGGTTCATCTGCATCGGGCTTTGTTGCGGGTAGCCTTGCTGCGGATATTGCGGATATGCGTTCATCGAGTGGTCCATTGGATGATCCATTTCATTGCTCCAGTCAGGATTTGGTGGATTCGGGTTGGGTCGGCGTAGCCTTGCTCACTGCCGGCTTCGCGCGTGCGCGGCTGGCACGCTTGGCGGCGACGGGTGCGGCGACGGATTCGGCCTGCGCGGCAGCGGGCTTGGCCGTTGCCTTGGTCGCTGGCTTGGGAACAACTTTGGCGCGCGGGGTCTTGGCCGGTGCCGGTTTGGCCGGTGCCTTGGCTGCCACCGCAGATGCTTGCTCTTCAGTCGCAGGTAATGCAGCCGCAGCCGGCTTGTTGCGCTTGAAGACACGCGCCAGCAGCAATACCGCTGCCGCACCGATGATCACGCCGCCGATGCCTTCGACGATGTTCTTGGTGACGCCGTGATGATGCTGATGACCTGCGTAGTTGCTCATCGCGTAGTTACTCATCATTGGCTCCCTTGTCTTCAGACCAGCGGCTCAGGCCATACAACATGGCCGCGCCGACACCGAACATCACCGACAGGCGCAGCACACCCTGATCCGCCACGGCGCCGGCCGCCGCACCGGCAACCGCAGTCGCGGCGGCACTGGCGATGGCAGTGCGGCCGGTACTCAGCAGCGCCTCACCCAATTCGATCTCGTCGCGCTTGATGCGCAAGGCGTTATGCGCGGCGGCGGCCGAGCCGCCAACCACGGCACCGACCAGCGCCATATTGATCAGGGTTTCACAGGCGCAGGATTCACTCGTACTTGCAGCCGGCAGATAAGT
>CAZUSF010000463.1:0-1720 GCA_964623355.1 uncultured Thiobacillus sp.
CCGAGGGTTGCGGGTCATGTTTCATGCCGCCTCCCCGGTTTTGCGCTTTCTCGTTTTGTCGGCGGCGCGCGCCTGCGCCTCACGACGCCGGTAGGACTCGCCCTTGATCGCGATGATCTCGGCGTGATGCACCAGCCGGTCGATCATCGCCACCACGCAACTGGCATTGGGAAACACCTCCAACCATTCCGAGAACGCCTTGTTGGTGGTGATCAAAGTGCTCTTCTTCTCGTGCCGGCGGTTGATCAACTCGAACAGCAGATCGGCATGCCGGTTCGAATAGGACAGGTAGCCCACCTCGTCGATGACCAGCAAATCCGGTGCCGCGTAGCGGCGCAAACGGGTGCGCAGCGCCGAATCGCTGTCCAAGCCAGCCAGATCCCCAAGCAACTGGCCGGCGCTGGCGAACAGCACCGTATGGCCTTGCACCACCGCCTGATGCGCGATGTTCTGCGCGATCATCGTCTTGCCCAGGCCACTGGCGCCGACCAGGATTGCGTTGGTCGCCGTCTCCAGGAACGCCAGCGTCATCAGTTCGGCGATCAGACGCTGATCGCAGTGTTGGGGCCAACTCCAGTCGAAATCGGCCAACGGCTTGAAGCGGCCGATGTGCGCATGGCTCAAGCGTCGTTGCAGCGAGCGGCGTGCCCGCTCGGTTTCCTCCCAGCCCAGCATTGGTTGCAGCCAGGGTTGATCGGCGCACTCGGCCCAATGTGCCAGGATGCCGTGCAGTTGCAGTGCTGTCGCGCGTTGGCGCGCATCAGTCGGTGTCGTCATGGCCGTTCTCCAGCAAGGCATCGTAGTCATTCAGCGCATGCGGACGCACCGGCGCATCGCGCCGTTTCAGGTGGTCGGGCAAGGTCACCGATGGCGGCGGGATGGCATCGGCTTGGCGGCGACGATCCAGCGCCAGCCGCACCGCGTTCGGATGCGGCACGCCGCGCGCCAGCGCGTCGCCGATGGCGGCCTCCAATTCGGCGACGCCGTAGCGTTCCAGCAAATCGGTCAGCGCCTGCAGCGTCTGTCCCAGCGGCTCACCGCGTTCATTTGCCTGGGTCAGCAACTCGCGGCTGCACGGCACCGCTTGAATCAGCCGATCCATGCCGCGATGCGCACTGGCTTGATGTTTGTGCTCGACCAAGGTGGCGATGTGCTCGGGAAATTCGATCTGTTGGCGGCGATCAAAACTGCGCGGGTGGGTTGCGATGACGCTTTGTCCATCCAGAATCCGCACCGTCTCCAGGTTGGCGGCGACGGTGAGGCTGCGCGCGACACAGGTATGCGGAATCGAGTAGTCGTTGAGATCGAAACGCACATACGGCGTCTTGCCCGCCGTCACCGGTTTGATTTCGTCGGTGGGGAAGGCATCTCCGGGCAAGGCCAGGAGACGTGTTTGTTCTTGGCTGAAGGCGGCCTGGACGGACAGGGTTTCATCCTCCGGGCAGCGCCGCTCGCCCGCCGGCCCCGCCACCCAGGCATCGGCCTGGGCATTGAGGTCGTCCACATCCTTGAAGCCGCGGCCGGCGAAGAAGGCGTCGCGGATGTAGCGTATCGCCCGCTCGACACGGCCCTTCTCGTTGCCGCGCGCCACCGCCACCGGGCGCGGCTCGAAGCGATAGTGGCCGGCCAAGGCCAGCAGCGTCGGGTGAAAGCGGATGACCGTGCCCTGGCGCTCCAGCACCGCGCTCTTCAGATTGTCGTAGAGGGCGACGCGGGGGCA
>CAZUSF010000464.1:0-1718 GCA_964623355.1 uncultured Thiobacillus sp.
GTTGAACGACATCGGAACGATGCTGAAATTGCTCGCCCAGATGGGCGTCAAGGTCCAGCGTGAGGGCGAGAATGTGACGCTGGATGCCAGCGACTTGAACAATCCGCTGGCGCCGTATGAATTGGTCAAGACCATGCGGGCATCGATCCTGGTGCTCGGCCCGTTGGTGGCGCGTTGTGGCGAGGCCAGGGTTTCCCTGCCTGGCGGTTGCGCGATTGGTGCGCGCCCGGTCGACCAACACATCAAAGGGCTGCAATCGATGGGCGCCGAGGTTGGCGTCGAGCACGGCTATGTCGTGGCCAAGGTCGCAAGACTGAAAGGTGCGCGCCTGTTCACCGACATGGTCACTGTCACCGGCACCGAAAACCTGATGATGGCGGCGTGCCTGGCCGACGGCGAAACAGTGATCGAAAACGCCGCGCGCGAGCCGGAAGTGGTCGATCTGGCGCAGTGTCTGATCAGCATGGGCGCCCAGATCAGCGGCGCCGGCACCGATCTGATCCGCATCCGCGGCGTGGAAAAACTGCATGGCGCCAGCCATCGCATCATGCCGGACCGGATCGAGACCGGCACTTTCCTCTGCGCGGCGGCGATTACGGGTGGCGACATCCGCTTGCTCGGCACGTCCACCGGCTACCTCGATGCCGTGGTCGACAAATTGCTGGATGCCGGTTGCGAGATCACCGGTGAGAAGACGGCAAAGCACGAATGCATTCACATCATCGCGCCGCCGCGTCTGAAAGCCGTTTCCATCCGCACCGCGCCGTACCCTGCGTTCCCGACCGATATGCAGGCGCAGTTCATGGCGATCAACGCAGTTGCCGACGGCACCGCGATCATTCGTGAAACGATTTTCGAGAACCGCTTCATGCACGCCGTCGAAATGCAGCGCCTCGGCGCCGACATCAAGATCGACGGCAATACGGCGGTGATGAAAGGCGTTGAAAAACTGCAAGGCGCGACGGTGATGGCGACCGACCTGCGCGCGTCGGCTTCCTTGGTCGTTGCCGGCTTGGTTGCTGAAGGCGAGACGCACGTCGAGCGGATTTATCACCTCGATCGCGGCTACGCCAATATCGAAGCCAAACTGAATGCACTCGGCGCGAATATCCGGCGGGAGAAGGCGTAGCACGCGGCCTACAAGCGGCTTAACACGCCATCGCCGTCTGGCATGCTCCCGGCTGATACTTCTTCAATCGTCATTTCGTAAACGGAAACATCATGGATATCAAGGTACTCGGCACCGGCTGTGCCAACTGCAAGAACACGCTGAAATTGATCGAGGAAGTTGCGCTCGAGAAGGGCATTGCGGTGCAACTCGAAAAAGTCGAAGACATCCAGTCGATCATGAGTTACGGGGTTTTATCCACGCCTGGCGTGGTGATCGACGGCAAGGTGGTGCATGCCGGCGGTGTGCCCAGCCGTGACAAGGTCGCTGGTTGGCTGGCCGCTCCTGCCGTGTCTTCAGGGAGTGGCTGTTGCGGCGGTTGCGGTTCCTGAGCGGTCGATAATTCCATCCGCAAGCGGGTCGCCTTCGGGGTGGCGGTGGCTTCAGGTTAATCAAGTATCGAAACAGGATTGTTTTTTATGTCTCAAATTACCCTCGCCCTCTCCAAGGGCCGCATCTTCGAAGAAACCCTGCCGCTGCTGGCGGCTGCAGGCATTGTGCCGAGCGAGAGCCCGGAGTCGTCGCGCAAGTTGATCATCGAGACCAATCG
>CAZUSF010000465.1:0-1714 GCA_964623355.1 uncultured Thiobacillus sp.
ATGGTTTCAGCGGGCGCAGATCGGCGACATCCAATTGCGCGTTCCATGCCAGTGGCGCACTGCGAGGAAAATTGAAACCGGCGCTACCGCCCTCCTCCGCGCGCAACAGCGTGCCACGCGCATCGGCGTGCAGCTGGCCAAGCTCGGCACTGACTGCGTCAAGCTTGGCAGTGATGTGATTGGCAACCGCATTGAGTTCGAGGCTGAGGCTGTTCAAACCCAGCTTCAGCACCGGGTCGTTCAGCCGCAGATCGCCCGCTTGGCGGCGCAGCCGAAACTGGCCGTCCAGCGTCTCGCCCAGGCTCAGATTCCAATCCCCGTTCAGCCGCAGGTCGGTGGAAAACGGCGGCAGATTTGTTGTTGCACTTTTCAGCATCGCCAGCAGCGGCGCCAATGGCAGATTGCCCAGCGTGCCGCGACTCGCAATCCGATTTTGCTGATGGCTGAACTGCGCCAGATTCAACTGACCGCCTGCCACGCTCAACGCCAGATTGTCGACCTGCTGCTGTTGGCCGGAAAGCAGCAGGTTGGCGGGTGCGGTCAAACTGACCGGCCAATCCTTCACTAACTCACCGCCTAACTCGGCACGCGTCAATTGCCCCCGCCAGACCAGACTTCGCCAGGCCGAGGCAGCCAATTTGGCTGGCAGGTCATCAAAACCGCCAGTCAGACCAGCGATCAAACGCCAATCGTGCTGGCGGGCGTCGAGCGACAATGTATGCGCCGAGCGCAGGCCTTTGGCGGTGACATCGATCTGGTCAAAAAGCTGCTCCGCAACCGTAACGCCGCGCGCTTCGATGGCCGCATTGAAAGCCCCGTTGGCGGCGGCTTGCAGGTTGAGCTGAAGATTCAGCTTGGCGGCGGCAATGCCCCCCGGAAGCCGAAGTTTTTCAGCATCCAGCGAGGCTTCAATTGCCGGTTTCGACGGATCGCCGCTGGCGTTGCCGCTGCTGCGCAAACGCCCGGCCAGACCAAGATTGAGGCGCGCCAGCGCGGGTGCTTCAATCTTCCATGTCAGGCGATCGCCGGCACGACCATAGGCGCCGCTGAAACGGGCCAGATTGCCGGCCAGATCCAGATCGATATCGGCATCGACCAGATGCTGTTGTTCATAACGGATACGGCCGCTGCCCTTGACCGGCCGCCCTTCGAGTTCTCCCGGCGGCAAGGTGAACTCGGCAAGCAGCCGCAAATCAGGCTGTAATGCGCCGCTGATCTTGCCGCGTGCATTCAGGCGCGCGACGGGAAATTTGCCGATCCGTGCCGGGTTGATCCGGGCGGCGTCGAAGGTGGCGGAAAAGGCGCGGCTGGCGTCCAGTTGCATTGTTCCATTCGCCGCCATTTGCCCGGCCTGACCGCTGAAATCAAGACTTTCCAGACGCAGTGCAGCATCGCTGTGGGTCAGTTTGAAGCGGCCCTGGCTCCAGCCCTGGCTGACATCTCCGCTGATTTCAGCGCTGAGTTGCTGCCGCTTGGCGTCACCGCTGAATTGCAAACGGGTGTTCAATTGGGTGGCATTGAGTGAGCGATGCAGTTCGGCCAGATTCAGCTTCTGGCTGGCCAGATTCAACATCACCTGCGCATCCCGCCAGGTGCCATCACCGGTCAACTGGCCAGCGGCGCCGAGATCGATCAACAAGGAACTGAATTCAGCCTGGCTTGCATCGCCCAACACTGCGCCGGTCAGGTTGGCCAATGGCAAACGCTGCTGGTC
>CAZUSF010000466.1:0-1701 GCA_964623355.1 uncultured Thiobacillus sp.
AACTCACAGCCGATCTCGAAACCATTCGTTCCTACTATTTGAATCGGGGCTACCTCGAGTTTGTGATTGATTCCACTCAGGTCTCGATTACGCCAGACAAGAAAGGTATCTTCCTTACAATCAGCATTAGTGAGGGTAAGAAATTCACGGTCAAGAACATGCGTCTGGCTGGTGAGTTGCTTGGAAAAGAAGCAGAGCTAAAACAAGTCCTGGCCCTGAAAGCAGGCGATACCTTTTCTTCAGCAAAGTTGGCACAAACAACCAAGTCCATTGCAGAAATTTTGGGCTCCTATGGTTATGCTTTTGCATCAATTAATCCCCAGCCGGACATTCGCCGTGATTTAGCCGAAGTTGACATTACATTGGTAGTTGATCCCGGCCGGCGCGTCTATGTCCGCCAAGTCAATATCACTGGCAACGCAAAGACCCGTGATGTCGTAGTGCGGCGTGAGTTGCGCCAATTTGAAAGCTCTTGGTTCGATAGCGACAAGATTCGTTTATCTAAAGAGCGTCTTGGTCGTTTGGGTTATTTCACCGAGACGGATATTTCTACTGCCGATGTACCAGGATCACCTGATCAGGTGGATGTCAGTGTTGCCGTCAAAGAAAAGCCCACGGGCGCTATTAATATTGGTGCCGGTTTTTCATCAACCGAAAAACTGATTTTGTCTGCGGGTATCAATCAAGAGAATGCCTTCGGAACCGGAACTGCAATTGGCCTTAATTTCTCATTAGGTAAGATTAATCAGAACTTAACCTTGTCGCAATTTGATCCTTACTTTACGGACGATGGCATTAGCCGTTATACCGACTTGTACTACCGCTCATCCAAGCCGCTTTACTACACAGGCGATCCGGATTATCAGATTAAGTCTGTTGGTTCGAATATCAAATTTGGCGTGCCCTACACTGAAGTCGATCGCGTTTTCTTTGGAACAGGATTTGAAGTGTTTCAGATCAAGTCGAGTTCTAGTACGCCAACTCCCTATCTCAATTACATGCAAGACTATGGTATCGCTGCTCCCGGATACCCTGCAACATTAAATACCTACAACATACCGGTTACTGCAAGCTGGGCTCGCGATGGTCGTGACAGTGCTTTAATACCGTCCAAGGGCTCACTCCAGCAATTAAGTGCCGAGGTTGGTACCCCGCTCGGAAACATGATGTTCTATCGCCTTTTTGGCCAATATCAGAAGTACCACTCTTTCACAAAAGGCAATATTCTGTCTTTTAATGGCGAAGTTGGGTACGGTGAGGCCTACGGTAAATACCCGTTCCCAATTACTAAAAACTACTTTGTCGGCGGAATCGGATCCGTGCGGGGCTATGCCCCAGGATCACTTGGCCCCACTTTCTACAATCAAAATACAGGCCTAAATCAGCCTACCGGCGGGCAGTCTAAAATCGTCACCAATGTGGAGTACACCTTCCCTGTACCCGGCTCTGGGGTTGATAAAACCCTGCGTTTATTTACCTTCGTAGACGGCGGTAATGTCTACGGGGAGAACATTAACCTAGTTCTGCGATATTCTTATGGCTTAGGTTTATCATGGATATCACCGTTGGGTCCGCTGAAGTTCAGTTATGGCCTGCCTGTGAATGCCCTGCCAACCGATAATATTCAGCGTTTGCAGTTCCAAGTTGGTACTGCGTTTTAATTGTAAGGAACGATTTATGAAGCATCAAAACTCCATTCAG
>CAZUSF010000467.1:0-1685 GCA_964623355.1 uncultured Thiobacillus sp.
GAAGGCGTCGGACCAGAGGACTTCTTCGTTGGTCGGTGAGCAAAGGGGGCAATAGTCTCTTACATCCCAACTCTTCACATTTTCTGAGCAAACATTGTCATGCTGGGGCACCGGCAAGGGCGGGTACGATGGTTTGTTGCGTGATGCGGCAAGCTGCGGCGATCGCACTGCGTCCGATTTTGGTGAGGGTGTAGCGGTAACTGTGAGCGACCTTTCTGATCAGGCCGAATTTGCGCAAGCGCCAAATCTGGCGGGTGATGCTCGAGATGGACACATCGGGCAAAAAGGGAATCAAGTCGGCACGGCGGATGCTGCGTAGATTGAATTCTGCCCGTTGCAAGGCTCGCAGCAAGGCTTGCTGGGTGGCGTCAAAGAAGTTGAAGCCCTTGATCTTCTGGCCGTCGACCACCTTGGTTGTTGTAAGGCGATCCAGGTTTCGCATGCCGGACGAGAAATCATCCAGCGCTGAAAGGTATTCCAGATAACGGCGATTGCAGCCCAACAAAATGCCGCGTAAATCGATCAGGCTATAGATGGTCTTCTTGACCGGGGCGACTTCACGGGTTTCATGGTGATCCCGATGTTCCACCTTGCGGTAGTGCTTGAAGAAGGAAACGTCATTGGTTGTGGTTTCCAGGCGAAGCACACGACCGAACTTGTCGTACATTTTGACCGACACTTTGCCCAAGCGATGTTTGATACAAGTCCCCTCGATGCGGGTGGCAAATCGGCTGCCGAGCTCTTGTGCCAGTTGCGGCGTGATTTTCTTGCCCAGGAAGGTGGCGACTTGCTCGGCTTTGACCGAAAGAATCGCCTGTCGCGTGAGCTCTTCGTAGAGTGGCTTCATGACCGCTTCGGAACGGAAGACCAGATCGGTTGAGTACTCAATCTGCATCAGGCTCCAGTGATAGGTCTGGTTAAAGACATCAAGCACCGGGCAGCACTGCTGAGCGTAGCGATCCAGGATGGCATGCAGCGCATCAGGTGAGAAGGCGTCAGCGAGTTCCTGGGCGCGCGTCCAGTCGTCGATGCGAATGAAGGCGTTATCGGCTGTCGCGTAGCCAATACCTGCCGCCGTCAGCGAACGTTCCAGCCAACTGTGACCATTGCAGTAGAACTGAAGTCGGAACGGGCACCAAGTGGGCACGCGCAGAAAGATCAGTCCCAAAATCTCGTCGATGAAATAGAAGTAGTAATGCAGGCACTTGCCCGAGGTGTGGCGTAAAAACGTTCGATGCGTCTGCTTGTCATGCCAAGGTTCATAGGCGTCACAAGCTTCCATGGCGGAGATGATATGCACCAGCCCGGGCTGATCGCCACGTTGCTTGATGACCTCGGCAACAACGTCTTCTTTGCGAATGTGCGCCTTGGCGATGTGCTCGATCGTCACGCCATGTTCCGCCGCCAGCGCGTGTGCCGCTTCACGAATGCGCTCGCGCAATGGTTCGGCAAAGCGCGCGTAGTCAAAAATGCGGATGTGGTGGGCGTTGAGATAGCTTGTCATTCCCTCCGCGTAACACGCACCAGGCAGCGTTCCCGTTATCAATATCCGGTCGTAGCAGGAAAGCACTCCGGCAAGCCGCTCGCTATATCGATCTGTCAGCATCTCGGTCATGATCGCCTCCGAGTTCTCTCGTTCGATACAATCACTTTAGCCTGTTTGGTTCCGGCTTCGCCGGCTTAGG
>CAZUSF010000468.1:0-1675 GCA_964623355.1 uncultured Thiobacillus sp.
CTGTCGATCGGCATCGAGCACATCGATGACTTGATGGAAGACATCGAGCAGGCGCTGGCTGCAGCCAGATAAGTTGCACGAACGCCCCTCACGGGGCATGGCTTCTCTCCGGTTTGTTACAGGATAATGACGGTTTTGTTACAGCCATTCTCCTGACCGGATTGATCCGCGGGTGTCTGGCGTCGAGCCGGAGCACCCGCGTGGAACTGAAACATCTGGATGAAATCGAGCGTGCGACCAAGCGTGGTCGCAATGAGTTGTTCCGTATCGGCATGGCGCTGCTGTTCATCGTCGGCGTCATGCTCTACGCCGGCTTGCGCGGCGACGGCGAGTTCAGCCTGATCCTCGTGGTCGCCGCGATGATCGGCGGCTACATGGCGATGAACATCGGCGCCAACGACGTTGCCAACAACGTCGGTCCGGCAGTCGGTTCGAAAGCGCTGACATTGGCCGGCGCACTCGTGATTGCGGCCATTTTCGAGGCGGCTGGCGCGTTGATCGCCGGCGGCGAGGTGGTCAGCACCATTCGCAGCGGCATCATCGACCCCGCGCGAATCCCCGATGCCGACACCTTCGTCTGGGTGATGATGGCGGCGCTGCTCGCCGGCGCGCTCTGGCTGAACCTGGCCACCGCTTTCGGCGCACCCGTATCCACCACGCATTCCATCGTTGGCGCCGTCCTCGGCGCCGGCATCGCGGCTGGCGGCTGGGATGCCGGGAACTGGTCCAGCATGGGGAAAATCGCGTCGAGCTGGATCATCTCGCCGCTGATGGGGGCCCTGATCGCCGCCGGTTTTCTCTATCTGGTCAAGCGCGGCATCACCTATCAGCAGGATATGTCGGCGGCGGCCGGTCGCAATGTGCCCCTGTTGGTGGCCGGCATGGCCTGGGTGTTCGCCGCCTATCTGATCCTGAAGGGCCTGGGCAAGATATGGAAGGTGGAATTCTTCAGCGCGGTGCTGATCGGCCTCGCCTTTGCCGTGCTGGTGTATTTCATCGTCAAGCCGATCATCGCCGCACGCAGCCGCGATATCGGCAATAGCAAGGCCGGCGTCAATCAGTTGTTTACCGTGCCGCTGATCTTCGCGGCAGCGCTGCTGAGTTTTGCGCATGGTTCGAATGACGTCGCCAACGCGGTCGGTCCGCTGGCGGCGATCGTCGATATCGTAACCAACGGTACCGGCCAGATCAGCAAGGATGCGCCGATTCCGCTCTGGGTGATGATGATCGGCGCGATAGGCATTGCGATCGGACTGGCGCTGTTCGGGCCGCGCGTGATTCGCACGGTCGGCTCCGAAATCACCGAACTCGACCAGATGCGCGCCTACTGCATCGCCATGTCTGCGACCATCACGGTGATCATCGCGAGTCAGATGGGACTGCCGATCAGCTCGACGCATGTGGCGGTCGGCGGTGTCTTCGGTGTCGGCTTCCTGCGTGAATATCTGAAGAAGAACTACTCGCGCATGCTGACCGAAATCAAGACGCATCATCCGGAAGGTGATCAGACCGCCATCGATGCGTTCATGGCGCGCTTCGCCAAGGCGAGCATCGAAGAAAAGGGCGCCATGCTGGAAGAGCTGAAACGCAGCGCCAAACAACACCTCGACCCGGCACATTTCTCGAAGATGGAACGCAAGGGCTTGCGCAAGGTATATCGCGAGGAACTGGTCAA
>CAZUSF010000469.1:0-1668 GCA_964623355.1 uncultured Thiobacillus sp.
CCGGACAACGTGTAAAGAAATCCGACAGGCGCCCACAGAATGGCACTCTTGATCAATTCATAGAAGTGCTGCGGGATATCAACCACATACGCGGAAACCCGCTCAGGTAGAACGGGGGCGGAGAGTGGCGCGTCAAGCTGAAAAGGCAGCAGGACGGAGAGCACGGAGAACACCACCAGCACAGGCCAAAGCCACTTCGGCAACGGAAGCAAGTACCGGCTCAGCAGCGGACCGAACAGCCACCACAACACCATGCCGGCGACAAAACCGAGCGCCGGCGCCGCCATGCCGCTGGGCGTAACCAGTCGTGGGGAAAAGTAGATCTGGCCCAGTTGCAGCAGCACCGCCAGCACACCATAAGCCAGGAACACCGCAACAGCAGCGGCCGGCCGCGCCGAAACGACCCGCGGCCAGACCACGCCTTGCCAAAAAAAACCGAGGGGAATAACCAGCAGCAGCGGAAGAAGGCTGAGCTCGCCCGCGTTCAACTGACCGGGCAACACGCTCAACGCTTCGCCCCAACTGATCCCGTCAGGCGCAAACGGCAACAGACTCATCCCCAGGTAAAGCAGGGTGCAGGTGACGGCAAAGGGAAGCAGGGCGGGGTTCACGTTTACGCAATGAAAAAGCAGAAAAAGACGGAACGCACTATAGAACGCTCCGCGTCTGCTGACCATTTACAGCGCAAAAACCCGCATCCAATGACACTCAACCTTGATGGAAAATGACTTGAACAAACCGCCATTGCCATTCCCGCGTAGACAGATTGTAGGATGGGTCAAGCGCAGCGGACCCATCAACCTGAGGTGACAGATGAGCCTGTCGCCCGCTGCGCTTGGCCCATCCTACTTAAGTTGGAGCCGTTCGAGCCAGGCCACAATTCGTTCCGGAGCCAGATGGTGTCAGATAATTCCTCGCGCTAATAACGCACTGCGTTAATATCAAAACATGATCAAGACGTTCAAGTGCAAGGACACCGAAACGCTTTTCAGTGGCCGTCGCGTGGCGCGCTTCGCGAATATCGAGCGCGTTGTGCTGCGCAAACTGGTGCAACTGGACTTGGCGCAGGTCATCGAGGACATGCGCGCTCCGCCGGGAAATCGGCTTGAGTCATTAAGCAGAGACCGGGCCGGGCAATGGAGTGTGCGCGTCAACGACCAATGGCGTGTCTGTTTCCGCTTTGAGGATGGTTATGCTTTGGATGTCGAAATCGTTGACTACCACTAACAGGAGAAAATGATGACTCGTGAGATCGCCCCGGTTTCGCCGGGTGAAATGTTGCAAGAAGAGTTTTTGACGCCGTTGGGCTTGAGCCAATATGCCCTGGCCAAGGCCATCGAAGTGTCTCCGCGCCGCATCAACGAGATCGTAAAGGGCAAGCGCGCCGTCACGGCGGATACCGATCTGCGCCTGTGCCGATACTTCGGTCTTTCGGATGGCTGGTGGCTTCGCTTGCAGGCTCAGTACGACACCGAGCGCGCCCGCGACGCCATGTCGGAAGTGCTGGCCCGCATACGCCCTCTGGCGCACGCCTAAGCTGGCTCGTCGGTTGAAGCGCGTACATGAAGATGCCACGCGATTTATCGTGTCCGACCCCATTTCACAAGCAGGCTAATTGGCGCGCCGCCTGCGAGAACAACTCGTCCATCCGTGCAGCCGCCTGCGGAT
>CAZUSF010000470.1:0-1666 GCA_964623355.1 uncultured Thiobacillus sp.
TACGGCCCCAGGGTCGGAATCACGCCCAGATGCAAGGTGCGGTCCATCGGATCCTTGGCGTAACTCGCCACTTCGCGGATACGCGCGGCTTCATCGACGATGCGGCGTGCCGATTCGACAATCTCGCGGCCAATCGGCGTCGGCGTGACGCGCTTCAACGAACGGTCGAACACGACCACGCCAAGAAAATCTTCGAGCTTCTTCAAGCCGGTGGATAGCGTGGATTGGCTGACGAAACAGGCTTCGGCGGCCTGCCCAAAGTGGCCGCAATCGGCCAGCGCGACCAGATAACGCAGTTCTTGCAGAGTCATGGCATCTCGATCCAGGTTGCAGATCAAGTCATTCTAGACAATCCATTGGATAGATGGCGCGCTCTGGCTTGTAATGACGCATCACAACCCTTTTCAGGAGCCCACCATGTTCAAACTGATCAACCAAGCCATCAGCCAGTTTGGCTGCGGTCTTGCCGGCATCGCCTGAATTTGGTTCAGTCGCGGCGGGTGCGGCGAAAAACCTGTTCGGTCAGGATGCCGTCGAGCGGCACATCCCAGGAATCATTCGGTGCTCGCACGACTTCCTGTACCGAAAACGCGACGCCGATCAGATGCGGCCGCCGCCAATGCCGCCTGCGCTTGAGGTGAGCCAGGCTGGCGTCGTAATAACCGCCGCCCATACCGATGCGCCACCCCTGGCTGTCGAAGCCCAGCAAGGGCATGAACAGCGCGTCCAGTTGCTTTGCGCGCACTCGACGCACGCCGCGCGGCAGATATTCGGCAATGCCATAGCGGTTGTCGCGCCAGCCAGGATGCGTCGAATCGAGGTTTTTTGCTTTGCCAGCCAGACGGGTGAACCACAAAGTGCGTCGCCCGGCGCTGACCAATGCACGCCGCGGCACCACCGGCAGATAACACGCCACACCCATGCGCAGCGCGGTTTTCAGCAGTGGCAGGATATCGATCTCGTGCTTCGACGGCATATAGAAACCGATGCGGCGGCGGCGATCGAGCAAGTGATGCCGCAAGGCCAGCCGGGCCAGTTGCTTGCCGGCGACAACACGGGAGGCTGGCGAAACCGCAGCGCGACGGGCGCGTAATTGCTTGCGCAACGCGGCTTTATCGATGCGCTGTTCAACGCTGGCAACTTCAGGATTGGGGGTCATGCAGAGGGGTCTCCCCGCTTACGCCGTCCGGACCGCGATCTTGAACCCAGGGGTCCAAGTTCGGCCATGGGGCTACCACTTCGGGTACATGGACGTAATGCCACGCGCACACCAGCAGACGACACCCGCGACCTTAAGCAAAAGCTTATCGGTTCAAAGAATTTACGGACCTCGCGAACGCAGCAGGGAGATTGATCGAAAACGCTGTGCGTCAGAACAGATTATCTTGAGAAGCCAGAGCCTGATCAAGCAGTTTGGTCATCTTCCCGAGTTGCTCGCGGTATTCCCGGGTATCCGGTTCGATCGGCTTCGAACTGAGGTAATCGTGTGTGATGTTGATCGCCGCCATGATGGCAATCCGCTCGAGCCCGATAACCTTGCCGCTATCGCGAATTTCGCGCATTTTGCGATCCAGGAAGGACACGGCTTGCAGCAGGCCCTCACGTTCATCTTCCGGACAGGCAACCCGGAACTCTCTGCCCATGATGGCGACATCAAGGCTTACGT
>CAZUSF010000471.1:0-1665 GCA_964623355.1 uncultured Thiobacillus sp.
TCGGTGTGGCGGGGGGGTAATGAGATGCTACGAAGCGAGACCTGCCCCCCCGGCTTTACTGCTTTACGCGAAGGAAAACGCTTTCGGCATGTCCTGAATGTCCTGCAAGTCCTGATCGCATGCCTGTTTATGGGGTGGACGCTCGTGCGCACTAATTTCCTATGTAATTGATCCAAATTACGGTTACAGTTTACTAATTATTGCCTGACCTAAAACAACTAGTCTTTTCCAACATGGTATGAGTCTGAACGGTAGAGCGGATTTCCATCGAGGAATGAGTCTGAACGAAGCAAATGGGATCGATCATTGGAGGCATGGTGATCGACATGAACGAAAAGAAGCTGGTGGCCCTGGAACAGCTACGCCAATTTCTGGCGGGGACGACGGAGGTCGAATTTCAATCATGCGGACAAGACGAAGAGCGTTACCGTCACATCGAAGGGATCCTGAAGCGATTCGGCTACCGCAAACTGGGGCGAGCCGACAAAGGGCTGGTGTTGCGCTACCTGGAGCGGACGACCGGCTACTCGCGCCAGCAACTGACCCGACTGGTGGCGCAGTACCTGAGCCTGGGCAAGCTGGTGAAAGCCTATCGAGTACCGAAAACGGGATTCGTCCGCCGCTTCACCGACGTCGATGTGGCGGTCTTGGCGGAAACCGACAGCCTGCATGGCACGCTCTCCGGCCCGGCGACGCGGCACTTGATGGCGCGGGCGCTGACGGTCTATGGCGACAGCCGTTACGCGCGCCTGGCGACGATCTCAGTGGGCCACCTCTACAACCTGCGCAAACGCAGCAGCTACCTCGACCGTCGGCGGGTCTTCAGCAAGACCCGGCCGACCGGCATCGCCATCGGCGAACGTCGCGCGCCGGCGCCCGACGGCCGACCGGGTTTCATTCGCATCGACAGCGTGCATCAGGGCGACCAGGACGGCATCAAAGGGGTGTATCACATCAACGCGGTCGATTGCGTCACCCAGTGGGAGCTGGTCGCCACCTGCGAGCGGATCAGCGAAGCCTATCTGCTGCCGGTGATCGAAGCGCTGCTGGCCGGATTTCCCTTCGGCATCCTCGGCTTTCATGCCGACAACGGCTCCGAGTACATCAACCACAAAGTAGCCAAGATGCTCGACAAACTGGCCGCCGAATTCACCAAATCGCGACCACGCCGTTCCAACGACAACGGGCTGGCCGAGACCAAGAACGGCGCCATCATCCGCAAGCACCTGGGCTACGCGCATATCCCGCAACGCTGCGCCGCCGAGGTGAATGCCTGGTGCGCCGACCACCTCAACCCCTACATCAACTTCCACCGCCCCTGCCTGTTCGCGGAAGACGTGACGGACGCGAAGGGAAAGACGAAGAAGCGGTATCCGTTGGCATGGGTCAAAACGCCCTTCGAGAAACTCGAAGCGGTGCCGGATGTCGCCCTGTTCCTGCGCCCTGGCGTCAGCCTCGATGCTTTGCGCGCAACCGCCACGGCGATGTCGGACAACGCGGCTGCAGAACAAATGAATCTGGCGCGGCAACAACTTTTTATTTCCATCAACAAACGATCCCGCAAGGCCGCTTGAACTCAGACGCCGGGAAATGCACCCCAACCCCGGCCTGTGGATCTTGTGGACAATTCGCTGGCAAACCCCGCCAGCGAACCGGGGGGCTTGC
>CAZUSF010000472.1:0-1661 GCA_964623355.1 uncultured Thiobacillus sp.
TAGTCGCGCAGTTCCGCTTCCTTTTTCTTCAGCTCGGTCAGCTCGACATCGACACAGTACATTTCCGGTTCGCCGAGCGTATTGGTCAACATCGCATGGCTGGAAAAAACGCTGACGGTGGATCCATCCTTGCGCCGCAGGGCGAGTTCGCCCGCCGGAATGGCAGGCCCACCATTCACCCAGGCCGTCACGGCTTCGATCACGCCTTGTCGCATGAAATCGGGAATGATCAGGTCTTCCAGTTGCCGTCCCTGTGCCTCCGCAGCACTGTAGCCGTAGAGCGCTTCGCTGGCCGCATTCCAGTAGATCACCCTGCGCCCGGCATCGTAGCCCTGCACCGCGGTATTCGGCACCTGCTCAAACAGCGAACGGAAGCGCTGCTCGCTGGCCAGAAGCGTCTGCTCCGCTTCGTACTGCTGGGTATTGTCGAAGAAGCTGCCCACCACCCGCAGTGGCTGGCCAGCGGCATCCCGCTCTACCACCCGGCCACGGTCTCGCACCCAGCGGTAGCGGCCATCGCCGCCGCGCAGGCGATGCTCTGACTGGTAAATATCAATCTTGCCTTGCAGCAGTTGCTCTAGCTGGGCCTGCACGTTGGGACGATCTTCCGGATGAAGCAGTTCGCTGAAACCCTCCACCGTCGTATGCGCTGTGTCTTCCGGGAAGTTCAGTATCTGATACCAGCGGGCATTGTGGGCCACCCGCCCACTTGGCACATGCCAGTCCCAGATGCCTTCCTGAGCAATGTCCAGAACATCCCGCAGGAGCTTCTCACTGGCCGCCACTTTTTCCTGAGCGCGAATCACATCGGTGATGTCATGCGCGATGACCAGGATGCGGTTATTCCCCTCGGCATCCTTGAACGGTTTCTTGATCGATTTGAAATGGCGGATCTCGCCCGTCGCCGCATCGCGGCTGTCCTCGAAAATGACTTCCGTCTCGCCCCGCGCCATGATCGCCAGCACACTCTCGCGGAAGAACTTCGCCATCTCCTCCGGTACGCCAAAATCACCGTCGTGCTTGCCCACCATGGCATCAGGCGTGGTGCCGTAGAGTTGCGCCACGGTCTGGTTGCACAGGAGGAAATCGCCTTTTTCATCTTTCAGCACCAGCACATCAGGCATCTCATTGATCACTGTGCTCAAAAGGTGTTGACTGTCGCGCAGCGCCTGTTCACTCAGCAACTGTATCTGATCGGCGGCGGCACGGGCGGCGAGGATGCGCAGGCCGGAGACGATATCCTCGGAGTCGGTCAGCGGCCTGCGGCTGACCAGCACAATCAGGCCGAGTACCTGTCCGTTGTTATCGACAATAGGTTCGCCGATATAGCCCTCGGCTTTCAACTCGACCAGATCGTGGTCGGTGGGGAACAGTTGCTGTACGTGGTCGGCGAAGCACTGGTGCGAACGTTGAATCACGTTTTCGCAGGGCGTCCCGATCAATGAATAGACATAGCCGGGCTCGAGCCGCTTGCCATCGAGCTGGGCGGCCACGACCCGGACATCGGTCTGACCGGGTTCCAGCATCGCGATATGGACGTAGTCAACGTCGAATTGTCGGGCGGAAAACTCGGCAATGGCTTCAAAAACCCGTTGGCCATGATCCTGCGCAACGAAGTTTGCGATGTTCAGCAGCGTCGCTTCGATGCGGCGCTGCTCGGT
>CAZUSF010000473.1:0-1655 GCA_964623355.1 uncultured Thiobacillus sp.
ACTCATGCCTTTGCCGGCGCGATCAGTTCAGCGGCGAGTTCAACTGCATACACCTGGTCCGCGCGTCCCCAACTGAAGTCCTGGCACAGACGATCGAGCTTGGCCTCCATGCGGCCAAGATTGACGTAGTGGCGAAACCGGCTTTTCAGTGGCGCACCCGGCACGCGCGGCTGCTGCGGATCGATTTCCCAGGGGTGGAAATAAAACATGGCGGGACGTTTGTCGTCGCCATTGACGCGTTTGATCAACCAGTTCGAGGCGACGTAAGGCAGCAACCGGAAGAATCCGCCCCCCGCCGCCGGCAGGTTACGGCCGCGCCATTTGACCGTGGTCGGCGGCATTTCGAGCAGCGCGGTGCACTGTTCCGGACGATACGGAAAGCGCGGCGCATCCGGCATGCCGTAGTGATCATGCGCGATGGGGTAGATGCTGGAACTGTAGCGATGGCCGGTTTCGGCGAGGACATCGAGCGCCCACAGATTGCCATGGCCAATCGAAAAACTCGGCGCCCGATAACCGCTGACGGCGTGCCCGGCGATATCTTCCAGCAAGGCTTTGGCGCGCGTCACGTCTTGCCGAAACTCGTCACTGGTCAGCGCGCTGGCGCGTTGGTGGCCATAACCATGGCTGGCCAATTCATGGCCGGCATCGACAATGCCGCGCACCATCTGCGGATAGCGTTCCGCGATCCAGCCCAGGGTAAAGAATGTGGCCTTGATCTGATGCCGCTCGAACAGGGCCAGGATGCGTTCGATGTTCGCCTCCACCCGGCATGGCCATTGCGGCCAATCGGCACGCGGGATGGTGTGTTCGAAAGCGCCGACCTGGAAGTAATCTTCCACATCGACACTCATGACATTGGTGATTTCCGGATTACGCAAGGCAACCTGCCAATAGATCAGCGCACATCCAGCCAGGCTCGCAGCGCAAGCGCGATGCGTTCTGCCGCCTGGCCATCCCATAACTCGGGAATACGGCCGCGTTTGCCGCCGTTGTCCAGAATATCGGCAAGACACTGCATGATTTTTTCCGGGTTTGGTCCGGTCAGGGTGTTGGTGCCTTCGGCAATGGTGATCGGCCGCTCGGTGTTTTCCCGCAACGTGATACAGGGCACGCCCAGAGCCGTGGTTTCTTCCTGGAGACCGCCGGAATCAGTCATCACGACCGTCGCATCTCGCGTCAAACCGAGCATTTCCAGGTAACCCTGCGGCGGCAATATACGCATGCCGGGGCGCTTGAGCAGGTCGGCAAAACCAAAGCGTTCTGCGGTGGCTTGGGTGCGCGGATGAATCGGGAATACGACATCCATTTTTTCGGCGACCTGATTGAGCATCTCCAAAAGGGCGCGGAATGTCGCTTCATGATCGACGTTCGAGGGCCGATGCAAGGTCACCACTGCATAGCCTCTTGCGGGTTTGCCGCCCAGCGTTTCAGCAGCGTCAACCGCGCGCGCCAGATGCGCGCGCAACGTATCGATCATTACATTGCCGGCAAAGTGCACGCGTTCTTCAGCGATGCCTTCACGTTGCAGATTCGATAGCGCTGAACGCTCGGTGGTGAACAGCAAATCGGAAATCTGATCAGTCAGTACGCGGTTGATTTCTTCCGGCATGCCACGGTCGTAGCTGCGCAAGCCGGCTTCAACGTGGATCACC
>CAZUSF010000474.1:0-1626 GCA_964623355.1 uncultured Thiobacillus sp.
CTGCTCGACGAACCGGCGCCGCGCGCCTGGTATCGCCGCCGGATGGTTTGGGCCGGTGCACTGTTGCTGGTGTTGCTGGTCGGCGGTATCTGGTACTGGCAAGCGAAAAAGTCCGCCAACGCCGCCCCCGCTTACCAGACCCAGCCGGTGACGCGCGGCAACCTGTCGATGACGGTGACCGCCAACGGCACGCTGCAACCGGTGCGCACCACCAGCATCGGCAGCGAGTTGTCCGGCACGGTGTTGAAGGTCAACGTCGACGTCAACGATGTGATCAAGAAAGGCCAGGTGCTGGTCGAACTCGATACCGCCAAGCTCGGCGACCAGATTCTGCGTTCACGCGCCGCCATCACTGCTGCCAATGCCAGGGTGGCGCAAGCCGCCGCCACGGTGAAGGAAGCCCGCGCCGGTCTGGCGCGCTTCGAAGAAGTCGCCCGTTTGTCCGGTGGCAAGGTGCCTTCGAAAGCCGAACTGGACGCCAGCCGCGCCACCCTGGCGCGCGCCGTGGCCGATGCCGCCAGCGCCCAGGCCAGCGTCAGCGATGCGAAGGCGGCGTTGTCCACCGACATGATCAATCAATCGAAGGCGTCGATCCGCGCGCCGTCGGATGGCATCGTGCTGACCCGCACTGTTGACCCCGGCAATGCCGTGGCGGCGTCGTTGCAGGCGGTGACGCTGTTCACCGTGGCCGACGATCTGGCGCTGCTGCGCTTGCAGGTCTATGTCGATGAAGCCGATGTCGGCGCCGTCAAAGTCGGCCAGAACGCCCTGTTCACGGTGAGCGCCTACCCGCGTCGCAAGTACCCGGCGCAGATCACCCGCGTCGCCTTCGGTTCCACCATCACCGACAACGTCGTCACCTACCTGACCGATCTCGACGTGGACAACGCCGATCTCAGCCTGCGCCCCGGCATGACCGCCACCGCCACGATTACCGCGACGCAACGCCATGACGTGCTGCTGGTGCCCAATACCGCGCTGCGTTTCTCGCCCAGCGCCAGCGTTGCAACTGCCAAGGGCGGCATCGCCACCAGCTTGATGCCGCGCATGCCCGGCAGCCGGACCCGCAAGCAGGCATCCGATGACGCCAGCACGGCCGACGCGCGCCAGATCTGGGTGCTGCGCGAGGGCAAGGCGGTTGCCGTGGCGGTCATTCCCGGCATCAGCGATGGCCGCATGACCGAGATCACCGGCGGCGACCTGCAAGTCGGCATGCAGGTGATTACCGGTCAACAAGTGGCCACAAAATGAGCGACCTGCTGATCCAGCTGCGCGGTGTCACCAAACGCTACGGCAGCGGCGTCGCCGAACTGATGGCGCTGAAAGGCATCGACCTCGAGATCCATGCTGGCGAATTCGTCGCCATCATGGGGCCGAGCGGCTCGGGCAAATCCACCGCGATGAACATCCTCGGCTGCCTGGATACCCCGACGGCTGGCGAGTATCTGTTCAAGGGCGCGCACGTCGAAGTGCTGTCGCGCGATCAGCGCGCCCGTCTGCGGCGACGCTACCTGGGCTTCGTGTTCCAGGGCTTCAACCTGCTGGCGCGCACCTCGGCGCAGGAAAACGTCGAACTGCCGCTGCTCTATCGCGGTGACAGCGCCAGCGTGCGCCGCACGGCGGCCA
>CAZUSF010000475.1:0-1613 GCA_964623355.1 uncultured Thiobacillus sp.
GATTCCGTCCTGCGTGCTGATGTTCAAGCAGGAATTGCCGCTGATGTTCCCGGATGATGCGGACGTGCAGAAGGTGAAAAACGCCTTCTTTGATCCGTTCGAATACCTGATGCTGCGGCACAAGGAAGGCAAGCTGAAAACCGATTTCAAGACCAGCCTGGGCAAGGTCGCGTATCACGCCGCCTGCCATCAGCGGGTGCAGAACATCGGCCAGAAGACGCGCGAGGCGCTGGCGCTGGTGCCGGATACCGTGATCGACGTGATTGAACGCTGCTCAGGTCATGACGGTACTTACGCGGTGAAGAAAGAGTCGCACCAGTACGCGATGAAGATCGTCAAACCGGTGGTTACCCGCGTGCAGCAGGCCAAGGCGGACCATTACGGCAGTGACTGCGCGATGGCCGGACATCACATCGAGAACGCAATTAAGGATGGCCGCGCGCCTGAGCATCCGATGACCCTGCTGCGCAAAGCCTACGGAATTTAAACGTCATTGATGAAACTACTAGCCAATCGACTAAGCGAGCAAACAACGCTCGCTAAGTCGCTGGTTATCCCGCGAATGCGGGAATCCAGTGCGTAGGCCTGACTGCAGTTTGATATTGGAGCTGGATTCCCGCCTACGCGGGAATGACGGCTCTCTATAAGGAGACACCCAATGCCCAAACTGACTCGCAACGACCTCTACAGCCTGGAGGAATACGCCGAAGTCCGTGCCGATTTCCGCCGCCAGGTGATCAACCACAAGAAGAATCGTCGACTCGCGCTGGACGCGCATCACACCCTCTATTTCGAGGATGCGCTGACGGTGAAATACCAGGTGCAGGAAATGCTGCGCATCGAGCGCATCTTTGAAGCCGCCGGCATCGCCGAGGAGCTGGAAGCCTACAACCCGCTGATTCCGGATGGCGCCAACTGGAAAGCCACCTACATGGTGGAATACGCCGACGAGGCCGAACGCAAAACCGCGCTGGCCGGCTTGATCGGCGTCGAGGACCGGATCTGGCTACAGGTTGGCAGCCATGCCAAGGTGCATGCCATCGCCGATGAAGATCTTGATCGCAGTTCAGACGAGAAAACCTCCGCGGTCCACTTTCTGCGCTTCGAACTGACGCCGGAAATGGTGGCCTCGGCCAAGGCGGGGGAAGGGCTGACAGCGGGCATCGATCATGTCGCCTGCCCTGTCCACTGTGTTGTGCCGGACAACGTGCGGGTCGCTTTGATAAGCGATCTCGCCTGATGGCAGCTGCCTGGCAATTGGTTCAGCCGCGCACGGCGTTATCATGCGGGCCCTTCAGGAGACCTTCATGCGCAGCGCTTTTGTTATCGCCTTATTTGCGGCCTCGACCTTTGCCGCTTCGACCCTTTCAGTATTCGCCTTTTCGGTAATTTCCTTTTCCGCTCAAGCCGCCGGATTCGGTGAATCCAAATGGGGTAATTTCGAACACGACTTCGAGGCCAACGCCAAGGCCTGGAAGGAAATCGAGGCGCAACTGCCCGCCGCGCCGACGCCCAAGTCGCTGATCGAGGTGAAACTCGATTCCAGCTCACGCAATCAGTTGTTCATCGATGCGGCCTCGCTTTCGATTGGCGACGACGGCGTCGTCCGCTAC
>CAZUSF010000476.1:0-1605 GCA_964623355.1 uncultured Thiobacillus sp.
GTCGCCGCGCGGTCGTTTCGATCAACCGCATGCTCGAATTCGCCGGCCAGACCGGTATCACCGTCGCCGGCATGAGCGGCGACTAGCCGAAAGCCCGTCGAGCAGCAGCCTGTGATTTGTTTCACTGCTTGTTGTGCTTATCTATGGTTCTATCCAGCGTCATTTTTACTGACACTCAATATTTTTAATTCAAGGAGGAAAGCATGAGCTTCATACAGGAATTCAAGGATTTCGCGATGCGTGGCAATGTCGTCGATCTGGCGGTCGGCGTCGTGATCGGTGGCGCGTTCGGCAAGATCGTCGATTCCCTGGTCAAGGACATCATCATGCCGATGGTCGGCGCGTTGATGGGCGGCACCGATTTCAAGCAGCTCTATATCAACCTTGGCTCAACTGCGTATGACACGATGGAATTGGCAGAGAAAGCCGGTGCGCCGCTGATCAAGTACGGTTTATTCATTAACAGCATGGTCGACTTTCTGATCATCGCGTTTGCCATCTTCGTTGCGGTCAAAGCCATCAATTCACTCAAGCGCAAGGAAGAAGCCGCCCCGGCAGCGCCCGCGCCGACACCGGAAGATGTTGTCCTGCTGCGCGAAATCCGGGATGCATTGAAAAAATGAACCCGACTCGTCGCAATTTTGTGCTGGCGTTGGCCCTTTTGCCCTGGGCGGGTTTCGCGCAGGCAGAAACTCGCGCAAGTGATCTGCTTGCTGCAGTCAGCGGACCGGAGGCCACACAAGCATTGCGCGAGAGTCTGGAACAAGGGGCGCGAAAAGCGATCAGCACGTTGGGGCGCGAAAACGGTTTTTTGGGTGATCCAAGCGTGAAAATCGGTTTGCCGAAAAACTTCACCCGGGCGGAAAAGTTTTTGCGTGGCGTCGGCTATGGTCAAAAAATCGATGACCTGATTCTGGCAATGAATCGTGCCGCAGAAACTGCAACACCAAAAGCGCAGGAACTGCTGCTTGAATCCATCCGGAAAATGAGCATCAGCGACGCCAAAACGGTACTGACCGGGGGGGACAATGCCGCAACCGAGTATTTCCGCAAATCAACCGAAGCCCAGTTGACCGAAACATTGATGCCGGTGGTCAGATCGATGACCGAAAAGAGCGACTTCGTGCGTGCCTACAATGGCCTTGCTGGCAAACTTGTGAAATATGGCGTCAAAAGCGACCAGCAAACGATCGAGCGCTATGTCAACAAGAAAGCGCTCGATGGCATTTATTTTCGTATTGGCGAGGAAGAGCGCAACTTGCGCGCCAACCCGACACGATACGCTGGCAGTCTGCTGGGCAAGGTTTTCGGTTTAATGAAGTAATAGTCATCACTTGGTGATCGCCAGCGCTTTCGGGTTTGCTTTTAGTTTTTCTCTCGGCGTGCATGGCATCTATCTAATCAAATTCAAAGGAGTTTCCGAATGCGTATCAAATCTTCCGTCCTCAGCAGCCTCAGCCTCGCGTTGATCTCCAGCGGCATGTTGCATGCCCATGCTGCGGATGCGCCGTATTACAACCCGGCCAATGCTGCGAGTTCGAGCGGCTTGACCGTCGGTTATGAATTGTTCAAGACCATCGGCTGTCCCGGCCGCGGCATTCTCGA
>CAZUSF010000477.1:0-1602 GCA_964623355.1 uncultured Thiobacillus sp.
TCACCGCGCCGGCGGCGCCAGCACCCTTCAGTACGTTTCTGCGCAAAATGTTCATGCAGTTGTCTCCAATATATAAAAAACGATTCAGTTTATGCCCGCTCCGGTTGGACCATCTTGCGACGATCCACCGATACGATGACATCACAACGAGCGCTTATAAAAACGCCGTTCAATCCATCACGGTGCACATCTCGGCCTGATATTTTCGGCCTAGAAGACCCCATGACAAATGGACGATTGGGCAAATCGAACATTGCATGAAAACAGTTTATTTGTCACCGGACTTTCTCTCTAAAAAGCGCCAAAAATACAGTTATTTACTTAAGGAAATGCTTATATAAGCGCCTGATCGATACAAATCCATGATTCCGGATTTCAGCAAAAAACACTTGGTATGTTGTAGGAGGCTCCGCTTGCGGGCCGATTTCACAAGGCTCGCGCCGCAAGCGGACGCTCCTACAACGCGGTCAACTGCCGGTTTTAGGTTCAACCGTCTCAATTCAACTGAATACGGATGCCAAACGGGGTCGGCGCCTTGCCCTTGACCAACCAGGCAACCGGAAATGACGGCTCGCGGGCGGGAAACTGGCCTTCGGCATCGGTGAAATAAACCAGCAAATCCGGGCTCAAATGTTCGCCTTCAATCCAGTCGAACAGCGGCCGGAAATCAGTGCCGCCGCCACCGCTGATTTCCGCAGGCAATTGCATTGCCTCCCACATCGCGTAATGCCAGGGTCCGGCCTGATCCAGCTTGTCGTCACAGGCATGCAGTGTGATATCGGCGCGCACCTGCGCCTTGAGTGCATCAATTTCGGTCAGAAACTCCTGCAACTCATCCTTGGTCACCGAGCCGCTGGTATCCAGCGCAACGATCACCTTGACGCTCTGGCTGTATAGACGCGGCATCAGCGCCTCACCCTCGCGGCGTGACGTGCGCTGGAAGCTGTAGTCATCGCGTGCGGCATTCATCATGTAGCGCGCCAGCAGCGCTCGCCAGGGCAATTGCGGCGACAGCAGGTTATCCACCAGGCGCATCATCGACTGGCTCAGCTTGCCGGCCTGACGCGCAGCCTGGGCAGCGGCGGCAAGCCGGCTTTTCCATTGTTCATCCAGCTTATCGGGATCGGCCGGCGGCGGTGGCGGGGTTTCACCTTCACTCGCAGATTGCGCCTCGCTGGTCTGCTCCGACTCGTTCCCCTGGCCCTGGCTGTCCTGTTGTGTATCCTGCTGCGAATCCTTCTGTGTTTCAGGCTTACCGCCGCTTTCGCCCTGCGACGGTTCCGACTTCTCGCCCTGCCCCTTGCCCTGCTCGGCGTCGTTCTGTTCCTGCTGATCGCCCTCGCTGCCGCCTTCGCTCGGCTCGTTGTCGAACAAATGCATGTCCTGCGTTTCTTCCGGCGGATCTTCGTGCAGCACCGGGTAGATTTCTTCCGCCGTCAGACCACGATAAGCCGCATTCATCAGCGCGTTATCCGGCCCTCGCATGCGCTCCTCGTCGAGGATCATGTTGACGGCGTAATCGCAGGCGACATCCCAGCGATGTTTCTGACGATGGTTGCGCCGATTGAAATGCGACAACGCGCAATGCATCGCCTCATGCGC
>CAZUSF010000478.1:0-1599 GCA_964623355.1 uncultured Thiobacillus sp.
AAAGTTTTTTCGCGGTTGGTCTGAGTAGTAAAGCGTTGAATATCAACGACTTACGGCGGCGCGCCCCGCCGCGCGACGTAAGTGCTTGAAAATGAACGACTTAGGCAATATGCTACGCAAGTGCCGTGCCAACTTTGCCAAAGGCGCGAAAATAAAAAAAATAAAAATAAAAAAAATCCCTTGCGTTTTTGCAGTCCTGTGGTATTCTATAAACATGATCAAGACGAACAACACCGAATACGTCAACACGCTCAACGCTTTCCGCGCTGGTGAAATCACCGAGCAGGAATGGCGGGAGTTCTGCTTTGAGGTTCTCAAGGAGGCTCTCGAAGTCAACAAGGATGTTCTCATCCGTCTCAAGAATTGCTAAAAAAATTCTTGACTTTTACCACAACTCTGATAAATTAAAAACATGAAAAAGAAAAACATATTCAGTGCGCTCGAATGGTTCGCCATCGTCGCCATCTTCACAATGCCCATCATCGTCGTCATCGTCACCGTCTGGCTCTAATGAAAAAGAAATACTACACCAGCGCGGAAATCATCGAGTTCGCCACAGTCAACAAGGCCACTTGCGTCCATGCTTCTATGGCCTTCCGTTCTTTCATCTTCACCAACCGCGTTGGTCGTTCTTGCAAGGTTGTTTTCAATCGCGTTGATCCTTGCGTATGGGAGAAAAAAAATCGTAAAATAAACGCTTGACTTTCACCACAACTCTGATAGATTAAAAGTATGAAAAATAAATCACCACAAAAAAGCCAAATCTGGAAAGTCGGAACACGTTGCTTCCGCATCGTGCGCATCGAAGGCAATCAAGCCGTTGTGCGCCATCACGAAGAATTCGGAAAGTTTTTTCTGAATGACTTGCGCCCTGCAAGTGCCGAAGAAATTCGCGCATACTTCAAAAAATAGTTTGACCCTAACCACAAAATAAATCAAAATAACACCATGACAAAAAAACAATTCGAAGCCTTTGCAAAAATCTTGGGCAAGCGTCTCGCTGAAAAACAACACGCGCCGATTGGCGAATACGAAGTTGTTGAAGTCCTCGCCTTGGACTTTGCGAAATACTTTGCCGAACAAAATCCGCGTTTCGATGAGACTCGCTTTCTGGAAGCGGTTTACTCTGCCACTCCCGAAATGGCACTCCACGCTAAAATCAAATCACCATACTAAAAAACTATGTCAATCTGGGAACCACTCTTTTTCCTTTGCATCTTTCCTTCACTCTGTGCCTTTGCTATCCTCTGGGCAGATTCTAAAAAATAATCTCATGAAAAAATACATATACACCATCGGGGTTGCTCTTGCGAGTAGCCTTCTCACCCTCATCCTTGCAAGCGTAGCCGTTTACGTGTTCATAATGCTGCCCTTTAATAAAGAGGCTGTGGATCGTGGCTTTGCAAGCTGGGTCGTGACTAACACCGCAACAGGCTCAACCAAGTTTGCTTGGAAAGACCCTCTCGTAGCTGCGAAAGACGCTTACGCTATGGAGGACGAAATGCTTAACCAAATCGAAGAACCCCTTCCTGCCCTTCAATAATATGATAACACCAAACATCCAAAAAGCCCTCGAATCAAACGGCGTTCGTTTCTATG
>CAZUSF010000479.1:0-1598 GCA_964623355.1 uncultured Thiobacillus sp.
CTGCTTGCGCTCGCTGATGTCCTCCACCATGGCCACCACATAATCGAGGCTGCCATCCGGTTTGCGTACATGACTGACCGCCAGGCGCGTATCGACCAGATGGCCATCCTTGTGGATGAAGCGCTTGTCCATCGCATAGTTGTCGATCTCGCCGGCCAGCATGCGGTTGAACTGGGTCAGATCTGGCGTCAGATCCTCGGCGTAGGTCAGCTCCGTCCAGGTCATGCGCGTGAGTTCGTCGCGCGTGTAACCCAGCGTCCGGCAAAGCGCGTCGTTGACCTCGATCCAGCCTTTTTCCAGACTGGTGATGGCCAGGCCGACGACGGAATGGTCGAAGTAGGCATGAAACCGCTGCATGCTGGCGCGTTCCTCGGCAATCACCGCATCTCGCGCGGAGGCCAAAGCCTGCTGGTTGATCAACTGTTGTTCGTGATTCCGAAAAATCAGACAGAGCAACATCGTGGCGAGCGGATAGAACAGCAGGAGCACCCACCAGGCCTGCTCGATGAAGGCATAACCGGCCCGATCGGGAAGTTGCGTGAATGCGGCCAGCTGCATCAACTGCACCACCACGCCAAGCGCCAGATAATCGATCGGTTTCGGCGGGTAACTGCGCCGCAACCACCATTCCCGCGCCAGCACCCCCAGCACAGCCGACAGCAGCACGACCATGATGCCAACCGTCGCGCCGCCGCCGCCCAACTGAAAGCGATAAACAGCCGCGATGCCGGCCGCGATCGCCGCAGGGATGCCGCCCCCCACCACGCCGGCCACCGCTAGCACGATCGAACGGCCATCGAAGATCACACCGGGCGAAAAATTCACCGGATTCGCCATACCCAGCAAGGCCACGCCGCCAAACAGCAACCCGAGCAGGACTTGGCGATTCAGCGGTTTCTTGTAGAAACGCGCAATAACAATCTGCCCCGCCGCCGCCAGGGCGATCAGGAATGCGATGTTATTGATCAGGTTGATGAGCATGCGTCGGCGTCGAGTTAGCGCGAAGTACCGATCAGGGTTGCGACGAGGTAGTGTTCAAGTGTGCAGTGATCCTGGTTGATTATAGGTGCGCGTGACGCCACAAAGAGTTTTGGTTTGCTGCATCAACGTGCAAATACCAGAGTGCAGCCATCATAAAAATTGCTGATCTTGAAAAAGTGCGAGGATCAAATCCTGACTGGGGGGCTGCCTTTGTTGATAGGGGCCTGAAAGCAGATTTTTGCCTTCTGACGGGCTTCTGACGGTATTTCCAGTGGCGGCTCTTGTTAGCCAGATCAAACCGCTGCTCCCGGCCGTTTGCCGAAGTAGCTACCTGCTATCGATCAACTTCAACCTCTGTTTCAAATCCGAAAGCATGACAATGCCGTTTTCCCGCTCCAACGTTTGTTCGTTCATCCTAGAAAACGCAGTTGATCGGACTGTAGGTGCGAATTTATTCGCATAATCAAACGCTTGCGTGCGAATAAATTCGCACCTACATCAGTACGCAACCGATTGAAATTTCACAATATTCAATTCCAACTGAGGATTCCAGGTTCATGACCCCCGCCATTAACGCCGCGAAGCAGGCCAAAGTGCCGTTTCATATCCACGAGTAC
>CAZUSF010000480.1:0-1585 GCA_964623355.1 uncultured Thiobacillus sp.
GAGTTCGGCCAGCGTGGCATCGATTTCGGCATAGTCGGCGCTGCGGTCGAAGAGGGCGATGAATGCGGTTTCGTATTCTGCGCAGTCGGTAATTGGCAACAGCCAGGCTTGACCACCGGCGGCGCCAACTTCGCGAACTTGTGCCGCCAATGCGGCGTTCAGTTGCGCTTGATCCGGCAGCAACCAGACGCCATCACGCAAGGAGGCCGCGCCCAAGGCCTTCAATGCGCGCCATAAGCGTGTCCGCGTGGTGGCGTTTTCACTAGGCAATGCGAGGATGAGTGTTATCCAGTTAGTCATATAAGTATCAATAAGTGAAACAAGTGTGACAGTAAATAAAGATTTTTACACATAAAAAAACGCCCTGACTGGCAGGGCGTTTTTTTGCGGCAGCTTGCTTTTAATCGTTATCTTCGTAGGCGTAGCGCGTATGTCCATACCGAATCACCAGAACTGCCAGGGTGAGCAACAGGATGGCTGCGGTGACGCCGAGGATGCGATATTCATCCAGATTCTTCATGTCCAGCACCAGGTATCGGGCCAGCGCGACGATGGCGATATAGATCGGGAAACGTATCGGCAAGCGGCCGGATTTGAAATACAAACCGACCATGGCGAGGATTTCCAGATACAGGAACATCAACAGCAAATCGCCGAGGGTCACCGTTCCCGCCTCGACCATGATGCCGACTTCATGTGCGCCGGCAATGATGGTGGCGACGGTAATGATCGCCAGGCCAATATATTCAATGATGCCAAGAACGGTAATGGCGTGATTCGTGAAGCGATTCTGGCGCATGGGATTTCCTTTTGGTCAGGTTAACGCGGGGTGCGGGCGATGGCGGCTTCCACCAGCGCCAGAAAATCGGCTTGGTTCTTTACTTGCGCCACTTCCTGCGAGGTGACGGTATAGCCATGCGGGCCGGCGATGGCTTCGTAGCGCGGCACGCGGGAATGGAACAAACGCGGGAAAACCCAGCGGGTGAAGTCGTTGGGTTCGATCTGGGCGACAAAATCGAGGCCCTTTTCCGCCATGTAGATTGGCAGGTTCTCGGCCAGGAACGCGGGCCGGTAATACAACGGCTTCGGGTCTGACTGAGCGCGCCGGATCAGCGTGTCTTCTTCATCGCTGGTGGTCACCTTGATGTACAGAATCAAGGTGTGTTCGGCCAGTAGATCGATCACCGAGTCGTCTTCCAGTTCGCACAGGCTGCCGCCGACATCGTTGACGAAATGGTCGTAGCCGTAGATTTCCTGCGCCTTGCGGATGAACTCCGGCACATCTTTCATGGCCGCGATTTCGGCTTCGCGATACATCGCCTGGCGACGACTGAACTCCGGCAATGACAAGCCGGCGAAATTCGGGTCGCCGAGCTTGCCGACGAAGGACAGCACCGGGCCGAGATCCTGAATCTTGATGTTGTTGCGGACATCGATCCAGTCGTTGCGCAACAACTCGCGCAGGAACGGCACCTGCATCGCCTGCTGCTTGATCAGGTCGAGGATGGGCTCGTCGAGGTAGCGGGTGCCGATGCGGTAGTCGCCGGAAAAGTGGAACCAGTCATGGCTACGCATCATCAGCGAA
>CAZUSF010000481.1:0-1578 GCA_964623355.1 uncultured Thiobacillus sp.
TCAAGATCATCAAGGCCGACAACGGCGACGCCTGGGTGGAAGTGCGCGACAAGAAAACCGCGCCGCCGCAGATTTCCGCCGAAGTGCTGCGCAAGATGAAAAAAACCGCCGAGGATTACCTGGGCGAAGAAGTCACCGAAGCGGTGATCACCGTGCCGGCCTACTTCAACGATTCGCAGCGTCAGGCGACCAAGGACGCCGGTCGCATCGCCGGTCTGGAAGTCAAGCGCATCATCAACGAGCCGACCGCGGCCGCGCTGGCGTTCGGCATGGACAAGCAGGAAGGCGACCGCAAGATTGCCGTGTATGACCTGGGCGGCGGCACCTTCGACATCTCGATCATCGAGATCGCCGAAATCGACGGCGAGCACCAGTTCGAAGTGCTGTCCACCAACGGCGACACCTTCCTCGGCGGCGAAGACTTCGACCAGCGCCTGATCGACTGGATCATCGACGAGTTCAAGAAAGAGCAGGGCGTCGATCTGAAAAAGGACGTGCTATCGCTGCAACGCCTGAAGGAAGCCGCGGAAAAGGCCAAGATCGAGCTGTCGTCCAACACCCAGACCGAAATCAATCTGCCCTACATCACGGCAGATGCTTCCGGCCCGAAGCACCTGGTCATGAAGATCACCCGCGCCAAGTTCGAAAGCCTGGTGGAAGAACTGGTCCAGCGCACCATTGAGCCGTGCAAGATGGCGATCAAGGATGCCGGCGTGAAGGTTTCCGACATCGCTGACGTGATTCTGGTCGGCGGCATGACCCGCATGCCCAAGGTGCAGGAGCTGGTGAAGGAGTTCTTCGGCAAGGACCCGCGCAAGGACGTCAATCCGGATGAAGCCGTCGCCGTCGGCGCCGCGATCCAGGGCGGTGTGCTGCAGGGTGAAGTCAAGGACGTGCTGCTGCTCGACGTGACCCCGTTGTCGCTGGGTATCGAAACCCTGGGCAGCGTAATGACCAAGCTGATCCCGAAGAACACCACCATCCCGACCCGCGCCAATCAGGTGTTCTCGACTGCCGATGACAACCAGACCGCAGTGACCATCCATGTGCTGCAGGGCGAGCGTGAAATTGCCTCCGGCAACAAGAGCCTCGGCCAGTTCAACCTGACTGACATCCCGCCGGCGCAGCGCGGCATGCCGCAGATCGAAGTCACCTTCGACATCGACGCCAACGGCATCCTGCACGTTTCCGCCAAGGACAAGGGTACCGGCAAGGAAGCCAAGATCACGATCAAGGCCAACTCCGGTCTGAGCGAAGCGGAAATCCAGAAGATGGTGCAGGACGCGGAAGCCAACGCAGCTGAGGATCACAAGGCCTTCGAACTGGCCACCGCGCGCAACCAGGCCGACGGCATGGTGCATTCGGTGAAGAAAGCGCTGAAAGACTTTGGCGACAAGGTCAGTGCCGACGACAAAGCCAAGATCGAAGCGGCAATCAGCGAGACCGAAGCCGCGATCAAGTCGGGCGACAAGGAAGAGATCGAAGCCAAGACGCAAGCTCTGGCCGAAGCCAGCCACAAGCTCTCCGAGCAGATGTATGCCAAGGATCAGGCAAGTGGTGGTAACCCCGGTGGTGATG
>CAZUSF010000482.1:0-1578 GCA_964623355.1 uncultured Thiobacillus sp.
CGCCCAGGGCCATGCCGAGGGTGCCGAAGAAGACGAAATACAGCGCCAGGATCAGATCGCCGGCGAACGACAGGTTGGAGAACATGTACGAGCCGTAGATGGTCGGCACGAACAGCAGCAGGCCGATGCCGCCGGTGAGGCGGAATACCGGGCCCAAGTAGAACATCACGCCATGCGTGATCGACGTGCGCTGGCCGTAGTTCTTGATCAGGTCGACATAGTTCTGCCAGACCGGAATGCCGTAACGCCGGCCGGCGCGGGCGCCGATTTTCTGGATCAATGCGCCGAGCAGCAGGCCGTAATTGAACACGATGAACACGGTCAGCAACGCGTAGGGGATTTTCATCCAGTCGAAGCTCATGGCCGGACTCCCATGCCGAACAGATAGACAACTATTACGAAGGCCAGCAGATGGAACGCGTAGGTCTGGCCGTTGCCGGTGTAGAAGCGCCGCGTCAGGTCGCCGGCGGTATGCAGCAGATCGGTCATGGTCGACCAGAACAGGGTCGCCAGCGGCATCGTCAGGAAACCCAGTGCCTTGCGATAGGGGGCGAAGAAATTCCACGCGAAGTGGGTGGTTTCCGGCCGGAACGGACGTTCGGCGGAGAACACGATGTTGAACTGCTTGACCTTCTGCGCCCGACGATTGACGAACAGCAGCCAGGCGAACAGCGTCATGAAGATCACCCCGACGATGATCATGATCGCCACCGGGTTCCAGTAGCCGAACTGACTGGTGATAGTGGTGCCTTCCCAGACCAGGGCGCCGTCGGGGAAGAAGTTATTCAGATAGGCGTCGACATGACGCAGCACCAGGCCGGGCACCACCGCCACCACCATCAGTATGGCGACATAGATCATCTGCGGCAGCACGATCCAGAACGGCGCTTCCTTCACGTGTCGGAATTCGTCCTTCAACTGGCCGAGGAAGATGGTGTAGATCAGGCGGAACAGATACAGGAAGGCGATCGGGCCGGCGAGGAAGATGATGACCATCGGCAAGCGCGCCTCGGCGGTGAGGATGGCGTTGTAGAAGATCCAGCGGCCGCCGAAGCCGGACAGCGGCGGCACGCCGGATACCGCGATGATGCCGATCAGGGTGGCGATGAACGACAGCGGCATCAGCGTGATCAGGCCGCCCATGCGATACATCTCGCGCGTGCCGGTGCGCTTGGCGACGCCGCCGACCGACAGGAACAGCATCGACTTGTAGACGTAGTGGTTGATGACGAACATCAGCGCCATCAGCCAGCCCAGGTGGTTCATCAACGCCAGGCCGAACATCGCATAACCCATCTGGCCGATCGACGAATAGGCCAGCAGGCGCTTGGCGTCTTCCTGGAAGATCGCCAGCAGATTGCCGATCAGCGCGGTGATGGCGCCGATCCAGAGCATGGCGTTGATCAGTTCGACGCCGTAGAAGTCCTGCCGGCCCATGGTCAGCAGCAGCACGATCAGGCCGTACAGGCCGGCCTTCAGCAGAATGCCGGAGACCATCGGCGAGACATCGGTTTCGGCTTCGGCGTGGGCGCCGGGCAACCAGATGTGCAGGCCGATGGCGGCGGTCTTGGTCATGAA
>CAZUSF010000483.1:0-1573 GCA_964623355.1 uncultured Thiobacillus sp.
TTTTGACTATCGGCGTGTTAATGAATAACTTGGGCATCTGTTCGCTGCGTCAGGCGTACTTCGTTCAATACATCGTTTTCAGGAGATTTGCATGGAAATCAGCATCAAAAGCGGCAGCCCGGAAAAACAACGTGGTGCTTGCGTGGTGGTTGGCGTCTTTGATCATCGAAAATTAAGTCTCGCAGCAGAACTGATTGATCAAGCCGCCAACGGCTATCTGACCGACATTCTCCGGCGTGGCGACATGGACGGCAAGCAAGGCAGCAGCCTGATTCTGCACAATGTTCCAGGCATTGCAGGTGAACGCGTCCTTCTTGTCGGCCTCGGCAAGGAGCGCGAGTTTCGCGACAAGCCTTACCTGGACGCGGTGCGCAGCGCGATCAAGGTGCTGTCGGACATCGGCGTCAGCGATGCGACGCTTTATCTGACCGAAACTCGGGTCAAGAAACGCGAACTCGCGTGGAACCTTGAACAAGCCGTACTGGTGGCGCAGGAAACGCTGTATCGCTTCGACCAGATGAAGAGCAAACCGGAAGAACAGAAAAAAAGCCTGCGCAAACTGGTGCTGGCCGTGCAACGTCGCGGCGACCTGGCGCTCGGGGAAGCCGCCGTGGCACGTGGCATGGCGATCGCAGGCGGCGTCAAGCTGGCCAAGGATCTCGGCAATCTGCCGGGCAACATCTGCACGCCGACCTATATCGCCGAGCAGGCAAAAGCGCTGGCGAAGGAGTTCGGCCTCGGCGTCGAGGTGATGGAACAGCCCGAAATCGAAAAACTCGGCATGGGGTCATTTCTTTCCGTCGCCAAAGGCAGTGACGAGCCGCCGCGTTTCATCGTGCTGACCCATAAAGGCGGCGACAAACAAAAGAACGCGAAGCAGAAGCCGGTGGTGCTGGTCGGCAAAGGCATCACCTTCGACTCCGGCGGCATCTCGCTCAAGCCAGGCGCCGAGATGGACGAAATGAAGTACGACATGTGCGGCGCGGCGGCGGTATTGGGTGCATTACGCGCTGCCGCCGAGCTGAAATTGCCACTCAACGTCACCGGCCTGATCGCCACTTGCGAAAACATGCCCAGCGGCCGTGCCAACAAGCCGGGGGACGTCGTGAAATCGATGTCGGGCCAGACCATCGAGATTCTCAATACCGATGCCGAAGGCCGCCTGATTCTGTGCGATGCGCTGACCTACGCGGAAAAACTCGACCCGGCCTGCGTCGTCGATATCGCCACGCTGACCGGCGCCTGCGTCATCGCCCTCGGCCATGTCGCCACCGGCCTGCTGTCGAATGAAGACAGCCTGGCGCGCGAACTGCTGCACGCCGGCGACGCCGCCTCCGACCGCTGCTGGCAATTGCCATTATGGGACGATTATCAGGATCTGCTGAAGAGCAATTTCGCCGACATGGCCAACATCGGCGGCCGCGCCGGCGGCACCATCACCGCCGCCTGCTTCCTGTCTCGTTTCGCGGAAAAGTATCACTGGGCGCATCTCGATATCGCCGGCACCGCCTGGAAATCCGGCAAGGACAAAGGCGGCACCGGCCGACCAGTTGGCCTGCTGGTGCACTTCCTG
>CAZUSF010000484.1:0-1567 GCA_964623355.1 uncultured Thiobacillus sp.
AAACGTCGGGTGCGTAACAAACTGGCGATGAAAGTTTCTCCAGAACCCCGTGACTGGTTCTGCAGGCTGTCACCTTCCTCCGGCGATAGCAGCCCCTGGGTCACCATTGCCCGGCAAAGGCCTGTCAGATTGGCGCCTACGGTTACTGCAACCATGACTCCCCACTCTCCATTGAATAAGCGGCAATTCGCTTGGGGATATTGCCCCCCGCCCTACAAAATGTAAAGAAACTCGACATTACAGAATAATCGCCCGGATTCAGTGCTGGGCGCGGCGTGGACCGATTTTGGCTGTCTTCACCATGCGATCCTGAACCTGCACGACTTCGACCGGGTAGCCAGCGATCAACACGCTTACCCCCGATTCCGGCATCGCCTCCAGATGTTCGAGCAACAAGCCATTCAGCGTACGCGGACCATCGAGTGGAAACTGCAACTTCAGCTTGCGATTCAGTTCCCGCAAAGATGTTGCGCCATCAACCAGAAAACTGCCATCTGGCTGCCGTTTGTTGGCGCCATGTTCGCCGGGCATCACGGCGGTAAATTCGCCAACGATTTCTTCCAGAATATCGACCACAGTGACGAGTCCCAACAACTCCCCGTACTCATCCACAACCAGGCCAAGCGAATGCCGCGTGGCTTGAAACTGGGTGAGTTGGATATAAAGCGAGGTTCCGGAAGGAATGTAATAAGGTTCCCGCAGCCAGGTCCGAAAAACATCGATATCGAATTCCTCTTCCTGCAAGCGAGCCAAGGCACGGCGCACGTGCAACATGCCAATCACATTATTCGGGTCGCCTTCATAAACCAGCAGACGGGCATGGTGGCTGGTTGCGAGCTGGCGCAGGATTTCATCGGGTTTCGCCGCAAGATCAATCGCCTCGACCTGGCTGCGCGGCAGCATCGCATCATCAACCGTCACTTCTTCCAGCTCGAACAGGTTGGTCAGAATGCTGTGATGCTGGCTCGGCAACAAGGAACCCGATTCAGCCAGCACGGTGCGCAACTCCTCCACCCCCATGCTGCGCTCCGAGGCTGCGCTTGGATTGAGCCCATACAGCTTCAACTGAGCCTGAACAAACAGATTCACGAACCAGATCACCGGCCGCAACAGCTTGACCAAAAAGGTCAGCGGATAACTGACGATGGGAGACAACCGCTCCGGCCAGGAAGCGCCAATCACCTTCGGCGTGACTTCGGAAAAAACCAGGATCAGGAAAGTGACCAGCAATGTCGCCATCGTCAGCGCCAGCTCGCTTTCGCCAAACAGGCGAAAAACAATCACGGTAACCAGCGCTGCTGCTGCGGAATTGACCAGATTGTTGCCAATCAGAATCGCTGACAATAATTTGTCGGTCTGCGCCAGCAGCTTCTCGGCCAGATGCGCACCGCGATGACCACCTTTTGACAGCGTTTTCAGGCGGTAACGATTCACCGCCATCATGCTGGTTTCAGAACCGGAAAAGAACGCTGACAGCACCAGCAGCAAAACCAAGGCGCCGAGCAGCGCCTCTAAGGGAATGGAATCCAAACGATTATTGCGGGAGTTTCGATGAATTCAGTTTAAC
>CAZUSF010000485.1:0-1548 GCA_964623355.1 uncultured Thiobacillus sp.
CCAGTGGTTTTTACCCCGCCTGGATTCCCGCATTCGCGGGAATGACGGTGGTCTTAGGCTTAAGTAAGTGCCATTCGTAGCTGACACGGTCATCCCCTTGGCCATCTCCTGACTGCTGTCGGAATATTTTGTCGCAGCATTTGATGGTAAGGTTCCCGGCCACGAATCATGGAGAGATGTCATGGGTCTTGTGCAGGCAGTAGCGGGTTCGATCGGTGGCGCGCTCGCCGACCAGTGGAAAGATTTCTACACGGTTCCGGATGGTTTGCCGGCCACGGCGGCGCTTTTCGCTGCAGTACCGCGCGGCACCAATGCGGGCCGTGGTTCAAATACCAAATCTTCTTCGAACATCATCACCAATGGGTCAAAGATCGTCGTTCCCGAAGGCTACGGGCTGCTGCTGTTCCAGGATGGCGCAATCACCGGTTTTGTTGCCGAGCCGGGCAGCTACGAATGGCGATCCGACGACCTCAACTCGAAGTCGATCTTCTCGGGCGATGGCCTCGTCGACCCGCTGATCATGCAGAGCTGGGAGCGCTTCAAGTTCGGCGGCCAACCAGGTTCGCAGCAGGCCGCTTTCTTCGTCTCGCTGAAGGAACTGCCGGACAACCGCTTCGGCACGCAATCGGAAATTTACTGGGACGACGGCTTCCTCAACACCCAGGTCGGCGCCGTGACGCGCGGCTCGTACACGCTGAAGATCGTTGATCCGATCCTGTTCGTGAAGCACTTCGTGCCGGCCGCGTATCTGCAGGCCGGCACGGTCTTCGATTTCACCGACATCGACAATGCCGCTGCCAGCCAGCTCTTCAACGAAGTGGTGGGCTCGCTCGCGCCGGCCTTCAGTCTGTACACCAACGATCCCGGCAAGGGCAACCGCATCACCCGGCTGCAGCAGGATTCGATTGGCTTCGCCAGGAGCCTTTCCGATGCGGTGGAGAATGCTTATCAGTGGAAGTCCGATCGCGGCCTGGCTATCGTCAAGACCGCCATTGTTTCCATCGAATACGACGCCAACACCAAGGAACTGCTGAAAACCGTGCAGCGCGCCGATGCGCTGTCCGGTGCGCGCGGCAACTCCAACTTGCAGGCCAGCGTTGCGGCGGGCATCCAGTCGGCCGGCGAGACCGGCGGTGCCGCAGGCGTCATGGGCATCGGCATGGCAACGGGCATGCTGGGTGGCATCGGCAGCCTGCAGCAGCCGGTTGCGCCAGCAGCACCAGCGGCTGACGACCCGATCGCCAAGTTGAAGAAAGCCAAGGAGATGCTCGATCTGGGCCTCATTACGCAAGGCGATTACGACGCGCTGAAAGCCAAAGCATTGGGCCTGTAAACCGCCAGGCTCGCAGCCGCCATGTCAAACCCCCATCCGCCATCCGGCCCTGGCTCGCCACAGGACGTACCGCCGCCGCCCGGCAGCTTTCCGATCGACCCGGACACCCTGCCCAAGGCGATCCGCGACGAACTTGAAGCCCCCGACCCGGTCGCCATCGACACTGCCGCCGCCGAACTGAAGGACGGCCTCAACCATTGCCCAAAATGCGGCGC
>CAZUSF010000486.1:0-1502 GCA_964623355.1 uncultured Thiobacillus sp.
AAGGCTTCATTATCTTCGTTGTGGCCGAAATCGTTGTAAGAAGGTGTGTATTCGTATTGGTTCCCGAAAGGAATTGAAGTGTGAAATAAATCAACTGAGTTTTCAGGCATTGACATAAGTTCAGGAACATTATCGTTATTTACCGATTTCCAGCCTATACCTTCAATCTCTTTGCGTTCACAGCCTATTGTTCTCATTAGCTTTTCATTCACATTCATTGAAGTTAATCCGTGTTCTTTCATAATTATGGTCATTTGTTTTACTAAATATTTGTGTTGCTCCCATTTGGTGTAAAGGGATTTTAAAATCTCAATTTCCGATTCAGTGAAAATGATATGAATTTCAACCTGGTATTGCTGCATGTAGCGCAAAATCCTGTGAATAGCCTGAATGAAATCATTGAACTTATATCCTATGCCTAAGAAAATAGCTTTGTGACAGTGGTATTGGAAGTTAGGACCCGAACCGGAAATCTCTGGCTTTGTGGCTAAATATTTAACTCTACCCTCTTTGAAATCCAGTGTCCTTTGTTCGCGTTCATCCAAATCCTGAGTTCCGTAAACTTCTGTAGCTCCTTCAATTCCGGTTCTTTTAAAAGACTGCATGATTGCATGTCGTTCATTTTCCAGATCGTGCCAGATTATATAATGAGAATCAGGATCCTGTTTAATAATGTTTTCCATTGCTTCAATTCTCATATCAATGCTTTCACGTTTTTCACGTGCTGCATCTTTTAAACCCAAAGAAGCATCCCGAAACATTTTTATTTGACCGTCACGATCTGCACCGGCTTGCGAATGGTCAACTTTAACCATATGTTCAAACAGTTGCATTTCCGGCATTTCATAACCTTCATCTGAATATCCCATGTCGGAAGGTTTGGTTATGAAAATAGCCCAGGTACTAAGCCAAAACCAGAATTCCTTTTCTTTGTGAGGGTAAAGTGTTAAATTATTGGCTTTGGTTGAATCCCTTTGGAAGAATCGGGTAAGAGCCTGACCCGTATCCATTACCTCCAGATAACCGCCATAATGAATAAGCTCTTTAAATTTGTTTGGTGAAGGTGTTGCAGTGCAAACAAACTTATATTGAACGCCTCTGAAAATACTGAGAAAGGTTTGATAAGTCTTTGAACCGTAGGAGCGCAAAACACTGGCTTCATCCAGGCTGACAACCGTAAACTTTAGCGGGTCAATATCTCCATCCCTTACACGTTCATAATTGGTGATGTAAAATCCTGAATCAGTATCTTTTATTTCAGACATCGATTTGATGTACTTCAAAGTAATTCCGTAAGTTTTGCGGATTTCTTCAATATCAAATCCAAGTTCTTCAGCATGTTCTTTCCATTTGGCTGTTTTGAACTGAGAATCGTCATTGAATTCCTGACGTACTCCAAGCGGACAAACAATAAGCGAATTACCGCCTTTGTGCTTTTTTATAATCCGGCAAATCTCAATTTGCTGAATGGTTTTACCTAATCCGAAACTTTCGAATAAAGC
>CAZUSF010000487.1:0-1502 GCA_964623355.1 uncultured Thiobacillus sp.
GAAAAGATAAAGCCACTTCGGAAAGTGGCCCAAGTCTTTGATTTAATCGTGCCGGCACCGGCACCGGCACCGGAACCGGAACCGGAACCGGAATCGAACCGGTACAGCTTGCGCCGAGGGATTTCAATTCCCTTCCAAGCTCCAGTATCCAAGTGGAAACGGCATCAGACCGTGCCGGCTCGGGTTACGTGATCGAAATCCACTCCCAGCTCTTCATGGTGCGCCTTGCCGCATTGAATCTTGGTCCGCTCTCAGCTGTGCAGCTTCAACTGGTCTTTGGTGGATTTGGTTTCGCGCACCAGATAGACCTTCTCGTCGTGCTCTTTGACGATGGCCCCGTCGAGGTTGTAGGTGCCGATTGGGGTTTCAATCTTGTACCAGCCGGGGACTTCACGAACAGTCGAATGTCCTCAGCGGCTGCTCATTGTTTTGGCGAATTGACGCTCGATTCCGACTCCCACATCAACACGGCGTTGATTGCATCCAGTTGATTAAGCTGGTTGCTGTCACATTTGATTTTCAAGTCTGTCCCTCGAACAAATCGGGACGGGTTTTCAGAATGTGCTGCAACGTTGCGTAGAGTTTCGGCACTTCGATTTCAACAACGTGCCAGAGAATTGCGTTATTGATTCCAAAGTAGCCATGTGCCAACCGGTTGCGCATACCGATCAGCTCACGCCAAGGCACATCGGGCATTTGGTTGCGGATTATTGCCGGGATGTGATTGGCGGCTTCACCAAAAAGCTGCACATTCCATAGCGTCGCATCGTAGTTCAAGCCACTGGCTTCAAACTGCTCGCGCGTCAGTCCCTGGGTGTAGCACATCACCTTCTCGCAAAAGCCCATCAGGTCGTCAAAGTTAAGCTTCCATTCACGCGACATAGATCGCCTCTTTTTCGATATGAGGTTTGAGCTGTGGCCGCACGGCATCCACGCACACCAAATCAATCGGGTGGTGCAACTGGTCTTCCAGAAAAAACTGGAGGTCGAAATAGTTACGGTAGGTTTCGCCACCCTCAAATTCCACCAGTACATCAATATCGCTATCGTCACGCGCCTCATTGCGCACAGTTGAGCCAAATAAAGCCAAATGCTTGACGCCAAAGCGTTCAATGATTTCCTGCTTGTGGGCTTCGAAAAACCGTAAAACATCGTCTTTTCGCATGGCTATTTCCTCCACATTAAGCGTTTCCACCTTCGCGGTGAGAGGCTGGTGCCCTTGCGCAGGGCGACTTCAGATTGAGTCAGGCCGGCTTCTTCGCGGGCGTAAAGCAGGATATCGAGCCGTTCCATTTCCGGTTGCAGGTGCTCGTATTCGGTGCGCACCGCCGGGACTTCCAGCGTCCAGGCTTTGAATTCCTTATGCGTCTGCATTCTCAATCACCTTCCGTCGCTGGCAAGCAGTTTGAGCTAGCGGGCTACGCCCTCCGCGCCCTTGATGTGCAACTTGAACAGTCGCTGTGTGGCGGTGTCCCGCCAGTGTTCCGGCGGCAAGGCCGGAA
>CAZUSF010000488.1:0-1475 GCA_964623355.1 uncultured Thiobacillus sp.
ACCGTGCGCACCAGATGATGAAACTGGGTTTCGATCGCGGCCAGATCGGGAAAGATGTCGGCGTGGTCGTATTCAAGATTGTTCAGCACCGCCGTGCGCGGGTGGTAATGCACAAACTTGGATCGCTTGTCGAAGAACGCGGTGTCGTATTCATCGGCTTCGATAACGAAGAACGGGCTTTCGGTCAGCCGCGCTGAGATACCGAAATTCATCGGTATGCCGCCGATCAGAAAACCGGGATCAAGCCCGCAATCTTCCAGGATCCAGGCCAGCATCGACGAGGTCGTCGTCTTGCCGTGCGTACCCGCCACCGCCAGCACCCATTTTTCCTTCAATACATTCTCGAACAGCCATTGCGGCCCGGAAATATAGGGCAGGCCGCGATTCAGGATTTCCTCCATCAAGGGCTGCTTGCCGCGCGTCACCACGTTGCCGATGACGAAGATATCCGGCTCCAGTTCGAGTTGCTCGATGCCGAAGCCCTCGCTCAGATGAATGCCCTGCGCTTCCAGTTGGGTGCTCATCGGCGGATAGACGTTGGCATCACATCCGGTCACGTGATGCCCCGCCTGCTTTGCCAGAACGGCGATACCACCCATGAAAGTACCGCAAATACCAAGAATATGAATGTGCATGAGAAAGGGGGTTGAACCAACGAGGTTAAGCCGAGCAGGAGGAAACAATGAAGAGAGGCGGGGGCATTATCCGTTGGGTTAAAGAATGCCGCCAGTTAGCCGATAAGCCTCAAATCGCACTTGATCATTCGTGAAAACGAACCTTACTCACCATGGCTCAGACTCCAAACGTCATCGGCATCGCCGTTATGCAGCGGATGCGGGAGATTGGTGTACCTCCGACGCCGGAAAACTACGCGGATTACTACTACAAGTTTTCTGGCGAAGCACGGCCACAGCCTTCTCCCGGCGCACCTGATCCGGCACTGGAGTCAGCGCCCGAGCCTGTTGTCGTTGACGCCCCCGCCGCCTCTCCCGGCAAGGAACTCTACAACGAAGTACTCGTGATGCTGAAGCAGATGGTGGAGGAGGTGGTCAATAAAACCGAATCCCTGGCCAAGGATCTGGATGACAAGAACAAGAACCTGGCTGGCAATGTCACCTCGTTGCGCGGCAGCCGTGACAAGAATGAAATTCTGCGTTTGCTTACCACCGTGGTCACCCAGGCTGGCGGCATCCAGAACACCGTCGAGGCCAGCCACAAAGACCTGATTGAAACCAAGCAAGCGCTCAACGCCTTGCAGGCAGAAATGGCCGAAACACGGCAACTGCTGAACGAAGATGCACTCACCGGCACCCTCAATCGACGCGGTCTGGATCAGACGCTGAGCCGCGAAATTGCACGCGCGCAGCGCGGCGATGGCACGCTTTCAATTGGCATGCTGGATCTCGATTTCTTCAAGAAGGTGAACGACAACTATGGTCATGAAGCCGGTGACCAGATGCTGGTGCACTTCTCCA
>CAZUSF010000489.1:0-1456 GCA_964623355.1 uncultured Thiobacillus sp.
CTGTTCGGCATGTTGACCCGCTATAACAAGAAAACGGTGACCGTGATTACCGAGGCCGGCGAACACTGGACCGTGTCGCCGCATCTTTTGCGCAAGGTCAATGATGTCAGCAAGACATCACCGCCTGCCGAACAATCCAACCTGATCCTGGAGCATGCCAGATGACCCTACAGACTCCGCAATCCCTCGCCGCTGAAGTTGAGTCACTCTTCGCGCTGCCCGATGTTGTTCTGCGATTGAACAGGCTGCTCAGTTCAGCCGAGGTCAACAATCATGAAATCAGCTCGGTTGTGGAACTTGATCCAGGTTTGGCCAGCAATGTGCTGCGTCTGGCGAATAGCCCGTTGCTTGGCCAACACGGCAAGGTGGGCAGTGTCGCCCGCGCCATCGACCTGATCGGTCATCGTGCCTTGCGTGATCTGGTGTTGGCCACCTCGGTTACGCAGGTATTTGCCAACATCCCGGAAGAGTTCGTCGACATGACCAGCTTCTGGGACAACAGCATCACCAGTGGTGTCGCGGCGCAACTGCTGGGACGGTTGGTTCACATGCACGATACCGAGAGTCTGTTTCTCAGTGGTCTGCTGCATGGTGTCGGCCGTCTGGTGTTTTACACGCGCCGCCCCGACGAATACCGCGCCTTGCTCAGTGAAAAACTGGAAAGCGATCAGGATCTGGTGGCAGCGGAACAACGCGCTTTTGGCTTCACTTATGCGGAACTCGGCGCTGCCTTGCTGACCAACTGGTCATTACCGTTATCAATCTGCACTGCGGTCAAGCTCCAACTGAAGCCCGAAGTGGCGGCCGCCTCGAATGCGCGTGAAGTGGCCATCCTCCATATTGCGAATGACATCGCCACCAGTCTTTCACCATGCCTGAAGCAACGCGAAGACACGTTCACCTGGGTGCCTGGCTTTATTCCCTACGCCCAGGAAACCCTCGATGTTTCCCTTGAAGACCTGCAAGCCCTGCGCCTTGAAGCGTTAACCCAGGCATTCGAGATCATCGTCATCATTAACCCACGTTCGTCGCTGATTTACTGATCGCGCCCCTGACACAACACCAACCAAGCACCAACCAAACGAGGAGCCCCCATGCTGAATTTTGAAGATGATTACACCCCGAACGCACAACCTGCTTACCGGCCCGCCGCCCCCGCAATGCCGCCAATGCCACAGTTACAGCCGGTCGCGATGGGTATCGATCTGAATTCGCCCGCTGTTGCCCAACCCGCCCGCCCTGCCCCTGCCGCCAAGCCGGCTGCCGATGACATCGCCCACCGCCGTGTGCGGGTCGAGGACAAGCTGATCATCAACGCCAAGGCCGACGTGAATCAGCTGGTGCCATTCAAGTACAAGTGGGCCTGGGAAAAGTACATCGCCGCCTGCGCGAACCACTGGATGCCGCAGGAAGTGAACATGAACCGCGACATCGCGACCTGGAAAGACCCCAACGG
>CAZUSF010000490.1:0-1446 GCA_964623355.1 uncultured Thiobacillus sp.
CCCCCGATCTCGCCAAGACCATGCATTCGATCATCCAGCGCATCGCTACTGGCCCGGAATTGTCGAAAGATATTTCCATGCAAGAAGCCAAGCTGGGCATGCAAGCCATCCTGGAGGACGCAATCGATCCGGTTCAGGCCGGTATTTTCCTGATTGCGTTGCGCATGAAGCGAGAAACCAACGAGGAATTCAAAGGCATTCTCGACGCGATTCTGGATGCGACCCAGCGCGTGACTGCCGACGTGGATGAGGTAGTGGATATTGCCGACCCTTACGACGGATACAACCGTTGTCTGCCGGCAGCGCCTTTCTTGCCGCCGCTGCTGGCGGAACTGGGCGTACCAGCAATTTGTCAGGGACTCGAAGCGGTGGGGCCGAAATACGGAGTGACCGCGCGCCATGTCATCCGCGCCGCCGGTGTGAATGTCGATTTATCGCCTGCTGCTGCCGCCGCGCGTCTAAGCGATCCGGCCATTGGCTGGAGTTATGTCGATCAGGCGCAGTTCTGCCCGGCCTTGCACGACCTGATTTCCTTGCGCACCAAGATCATCAAGCGGCAGGCGGTGACCACGATTGAAACGCAATCGAAACCCATTGTCGGCCGCAAGAAAACACATCTGGTCACCGGTTATGTCCACAAACCCTATCCGCCGATCTACGCCATGCTGGCGCGGCATGCCGGTTTCGATTCGGCGCTGATCATTCGCGGGGTTGAAGGCGGTGTGATTCCGTCGCTGCGCCAACCCGGCAAGGCGACGCGCTATGACAACCATGGTGAGGAATATGAAATCGACCTCGATCCGACCGCCCTCGGCATTGAGCAAACCGCCCGCTCGGTACCGTTGCCAGACGATCTGCCGAAAACCGAACGCGCCGATGAAGTCGTCATCGCGGTCGATATCAAAGCCACTGCTGACGCTGCCGCGAAAGCCGGCATGGCCGCGCTGCGCGGCGAGAAAGGGGCGACTTACGATTCGCTGTTGCTAACCGCCAGCCTGATCCTGCATCACGTCGGCAAGGCCGCTTCATTCAAGGCGGCGGGTGATCTGGTGCGCGCCGCGCTGGATTCCGGCCGCGCGGCGGCACGGGTCAAGTGAAGGAGGCGAAATCATGACCTGGACCGCGGTGGCTGTAGAAGGTGAACTCGGCGTCGGCCAGATGAAACGGATTGCGCCGGCCGGCAAGCCGTTATTGCTGGTGAATGCCGAGGGCGGCTATTTCTGTGTCGATGAAATGTGCAGCCATGAGGACTATTCGCTCTGGTTCGGCTGCGTCAAAGGCCGTTCGATCAAATGTTCGCTGCATGGCAGCTATTTCGATCTGGCCAGCGGCAAGCCGCTGAACGAGCCAGCCGACTGCCCGCTGACGACCTATCCGGCCAAACTTGAGGCCGGGCAGATCTGGGTCGAGGTGTTGTAGGGATTGCGCAGAGGTTACGTAAAAGCG
>CAZUSF010000491.1:0-1437 GCA_964623355.1 uncultured Thiobacillus sp.
GTCACCATGGCTTTGCTCCAGGGTCAACCTCGCATCAAACGTGGGATTCATGGAATATCGCGCCGCCTTCCAGCAACCTGTGCCAGACACGGACAGCTCAAGTAATATGCGGGCCAGTCGATAAATATCTTTTCCAAGTTTCAGATATCAACATGCTTGCCAAGACAGCCTTACTCCTTACGACCAGCCTGGTACTTACCGGTTGCGCCGCTAATGGCGACCCGCGCGACCCACTTGAACCGATGAACCGGGCCATCCACAGCTTCAATGAAGGGGTCGATCGGGCCATCCTGATTCCCATCGCCAAAGGCTATCAAAAGGTGACGCCGGATGTGGCCGAAACCGGGATCCGCAACTTTTTTTCCAATCTCGACGATGTCACGGTGATCGCCAACGACATCCTGCAACTCAAGCTGGAACAGACCTCGCGCGACTTTTTGCGCCTGATGTTCAACAGCACGTTCGGCATGTTCGGCTTGCTCGATGTCGCCAGCGAAATGGGGCTGAAAAAGAACAACGAAGATTTCGGCCAGACTCTGGGACGCTGGGGCGCCGGTTCCGGCCCTTATCTAGTACTGCCTTTCATCGGTCCGAGCAATCTGCGCGACACGGCGGGGATCGTGATTGATTCCAGGCATACCGACCTGGTGCGTAACCATGACGATGTAGCCACCCGCAACCCGGTGATGGCCTTGCGCCTGGTGGCGCGCCGAGCAGAACTGCTGGAAGCCAAACAGGCGGTCGATGCCGCCGCGCTGGACAATTACGAATTCACCCGCGACTTCTATCTCGAACGCCGCAAAGGTCTGGTTTTCGACGGCAAGCCGCCGCTGGAAGACGAATAATCCGCCTCGCATGAACAAAGCCTTTGTGCGTGAAGACGCTGCCGAGGACGATGACGAGGAAGTCGGCCTCCCGGCGCTGCCAGCCGGCAGCAAGAACTACATGACGCCAGCCGGACATGCCCGCATGCAGGCCGAGCTTTCGCAGCTGGTCCGCAGCGAGCGACCGGAAGTGGTCAGCATCGTCTCCTGGGCCGCCGGCAATGGCGACCGCTCGGAAAACGGCGACTACATTTACGGCAAGAAACGCCTGCGCGAGATCGACCGCCGCATCCGTTTCCTGACCAAGCGACTGGAAAACGCGCTGGTCGTCGATCCACTTGATCAGGACAACACCGATGTCGTTTACTTCAGCGCCAGCGTCACGGTGCTCGACGAATCCGGCAACGAAGCGAGTTACAGCATCGTCGGCCTGGATGAAACCGATCCTGCGCGCGGCCGCATTTCCTGGATTTCGCCACTGGCGCGCGCCCTGCTCAAGGCTCGCATCGGCGACAGCGTCCGCTTTCCGGCACCAGGCGGCGTGCGTGAACTGGAAATCATCAACATCGAGTACAAAACGCTGGATTGATGCACACTGCTGCTTCAGCACGCT
>CAZUSF010000492.1:0-1424 GCA_964623355.1 uncultured Thiobacillus sp.
GGGATGACGGGCGTGGGCCTTAAAAGGCGTGGTGATAAATGCGAAAACTTCCAAATAACAGTCACCCCGGCGAAGGCCGGGGACCCGAAGCTGTTGCGCCCCGGATTGAGCCATTTCGAGAGCAAGATTTATTGAGCTACTGGGATCAGGCCTCAGCCAGCACAAAACATGGTGAATTTGTATATTCTGTCGAATACAAAGAAGGCAAAACAGGACAAAACATGGAATACATAGACCGAATCACCATCGAGCCTGGTAAGCGCGGCGGCAAACCCTGCATCCGTGGCATGCGCATAACGGTCTATGATGTTCTGGACTACCTTGCTTCAGGCATGACAACGAGCGAAATCCTGGCTGACTTTCCCTACCTCACTGCGGAAGATTTCCAAGCCTGCCTGGCCTATGCAGCCGACCGCGAAAGACATCCGCAAACGCGGCATGAAGCTATCGATCGACCAACATCTCTCGCCTCGATAGGTTTCGAAGCTGGCTGACCCCTTGGATTACATGGTTTTTGCGGTATGAAGAACGTCGATAACTCCTCAAACAGGTGCACAACGCAGTCGGACCCACGCCTGGCTTTGTTGAAACACCTGCTCGGGCGTGAGCCAGAACTCGAATTTGCAGTGCTGGTTGGTAGTCGCGCACAAGGCACTGCAAATCAAGATAGTGACTGGGATATCGCCTTGAAATGGAAACCGCAGACTGACTGGCTAATTCAGATTGGCATGCAGGAAAGCCTGCGCCGAAGCATTGCGGACATCCTGACGATCTCTCCCGAGGACATTGATTTGATCGACCTTGCCCGCGCCAATCTGGCCATGCACGCCACCGTCGCAGAAGAAGGAATTGTCTTCAAAGGCGAGGACACCCTAGCTTGGGCACGCTTTCTGACCCGAACTTGGCGGGAACTGGAAGATTTCTACTGGGAACAAACACATGCGGCTTGACCTGTACCAAGCGGAAACTGCGCGCATCGCCACAGAGCAAGCGGCGATACTCGGGGAGGTAAAACAACGGCTGGCGGAAGGGCGCATGCTCACACCGTTGGAGCAGAACGGCGTACTGCATGCATTGCAGGTACTTATTGAAAACGCCATCGGCAAAGCCAAGCAACTACTCAAATCCAGAGGCGAAACGGTACCCGTATCTGCTTACGATGCCTTCGCAGCCTTGGCGAGACAGGGCGATGTCGAACAAGAGCAACTTATTGCCTGGAACGCCGTAGTCGGCCTACGTAACCGGATCGTGCATGACTATATGAATATCGACATGACCAAGGTACTGGATATGGTCAGCCAAGGACGTTACGAATTCGTAGCTGAATTCTTGTTGGCCGAGCCGTCCTAAACCACGACCACATCAGCCGATCGATGTTGAGTCGGATACCCGCATCATCAATATCCAAGCCTGCATATGGCATC
>CAZUSF010000493.1:0-1424 GCA_964623355.1 uncultured Thiobacillus sp.
ATGGCATCGACGAAATCGCGCGCCGGCGGCATCCATTCGGCGGCTTCGCGCAGCGCCTCCAGCGGCTCACTGCGCTTGGCGGCAGCGATTTCTTCCGTTTTGGTGGCGAGGATTTTATTCAGGATGTCGGACATGGCGTTTCAGCTTTCTTCCACCGGCACACGTGGCGCCAGGGCGGTCAGGAGTTCATAGGAAATGGTGCCGCAGGCGGTGGCAACGTGCTCCACCGGCAGGCCGACGCCCCACAACGTGACATTGCTGCCGACATGGGCTGTGGGCACCGGTGTCAGATCGACGCTCAGCATGTCCATCGAGACGCGGCCCAGTGTGCGCGTAAGTTGGTCGCCAACCAGAATCGGCGTGCCGGTATCGGCATGGCGCGGGTAGCCGTCGGCATAGCCGCAGGCGACGATGCCGATTTTCATGTCGCGATCGGCAATGAAGCGAGCGCCGTAGCCGACGCCTTCGCCCTTGCGCACAAATTGCACACTGATCAGCTTGCTTTCCAGTGTCATCGCCGGCAGCAGGCCGATTTCATCGCCTGTTTTTTCCGCGAACGGGGATGCGCCATACAGCATGATGCCGGGGCGTACCCAGTCGGCATGGGTTTGCGGGTGGCGGAGGATGGCGGCTGAGTTGGCCAGGCTGGCGGGCAGGCCGAGACCGTTGACGGCCTCCCGAAACCGCGCGAGTTGCCGTTCAACGCTGTCGTCATCTTCGTCGGCGCTGGCGAAGTGAGTCATCAAAGTGATGCCACCGATATGCGGTGCGGCGCGCAAAGTCGCCAGTGTTTCCGGCAGGCGTTTGGGATTGATGCCAAGCCGGTTCATGCCGGTGTTGAGCTTGACCAGCACATCGACGCGTTGATTCAGTTTTGTGCGCGCGATGATGTCGGCCTGGTCGGTGCGATGAATCACCGGGCGCAGACGCAAACGGGCAATTTCCGGCAACTCGTCGGGTTCGAAAAAACCTTCCAGTAGCACGATCGGATGCGTGTAACCCTCGCTGCGCAATTGCGCGGCTTCTTCGACGCGCAATACGGCAAAACCATCGCTGGCACGCAACGCGCGCGCGGCACGGGTCAGTCCGTGTCCGTAGGCGTTGGCCTTGACCACTGCCAGCGTCCTGGCATTTGGCGCGGCGGCGCGCGCCACGCCCAGGTTATGGGCGAGGGCGGCGGTGTCGATGCGGGCGATCAGCGGACGTGACAAGGATCAATCTCCATACCCACCGCCGCCACCGCCGGCGAAGCTCTCGAACTTGGTGTATTCGCCGAGGAAGGTCAGCCGCACCGTGCCGATCGGGCCGTTACGCTGTTTGCCGATGATGATTTCGGCGGTGCCCTTGTCCGGGCTGTCCGGGTTGTAGACCTCGTCGCGGTAGATGAACAGGATCACGTCGGCATCCTGCTCGATGGCGCCGGA
>CAZUSF010000494.1:0-1404 GCA_964623355.1 uncultured Thiobacillus sp.
CACCATGCGTTCGGTGTCGCGCGTCAACGGCAGGCCGAGCAGCAGGTAGCGTTTGCCCTGGCGCATGCGTTTGACGAAGGCGGGAATGCCGAAGCCGCCCATCAATTCGGTCACGTAATCGACGAAATCCGCGTCCGAGGCGATGTAATGCGATTCCGGCAGCGGCGTGCCGAGCGGCTTGAACAGGATCGGCAAGGTGACATCGACCTGTTCCTGATCGATCGCCTGATAGCGGACGCCATCCGACTGGAACAGCTTGAAGCGATAGTCGGTGCCGCCGATACGAGCCAGGCCGACGATCAGGGTGTGCGGCTTGCCGGCATAGGCGGTCTGCAGTTGCACATCGCGGTTGCTGTCGATGATGTAAGGCAGTCTCTGTTCGGCCAGCCAGGTGTGCAGCAGCGACTGGCTCCAGACCGTATCGCGGTAGGTGCGGTCGAGAAACTTGGTGACCGAGGAACGGCCGCGCTTGAGTTCGATGTTCATCGCGGCGCGGGGAAATTCGTACATCAGCTTGGGCGCCATCGGTTTGCCGTCGTTCATGGCCAGAATCAGGCTATCCGAATCGGCAGGAATAGCGCGACCGGTGGCGGCTTCGACCACGCCAGCGAGGGCGTGGCAGCCAAGATAAGGCACCACGCTGCCGTCGGCCAGGCCGGACAGAATGTCTGAAAACACGTAGGCGTTGTCTGTTGCCATGAAGCGCTCCTTTTTGATCAACGGAGTCACCGTTGCAAGAAGCGGGCCGGGCGGGAAGTGCGTAGCAACACGGGTTCACGCGCGGCATGACCTGTCAGGTTTGTGTCAAAACAAGGCGTTTGTCGGATGTCTGTAGGTGCGAATTCATTCGCATGGGGTTTGTCTGCGAATGAATTCGCACCTACAGGGCAGACACGTTCACCTCGTACACGCCGCCGATGACGCCGAACTCCGCCTCGCCGCAAAGCTTCCCTGGCAGCAAGTCGTGGAAGAAGAACACCTTGGGCAGCGGTACCTGCACTTGCAGGATGCTGTCGCCAAACTCGCAGGCGCGTTCGCGATCACGGGTGAAGGAATTCAGGCTGTTGAGCAAGACGATGCGCAAATTCTCGCTGTTCGCGCCCAACTCTTCATAGCTGCCTATCCGGTTGACGCCGCGATAAAGCGTGAGGCGGGTTTCTCCCGGCCAGCGACGCGCCAACTCGTATTGGCACCAGCTATAGAGCAGATCGAACTGGGCTTCCAGGCTGTTGGTGTTGTACAAACCGCCGCTACGTTGCTCCAGGTAATGACGATAAGCCGGCCCGGAAAAATCACGGATCGGCTCGCCGTGATGGCGCGGCAGCAGGCCGAAACGGGACTCCACCCAGCCTTTCAGCACCGCGCCTTCCCGCCCGTCGGCGTCGAACGCCCAGCCGCGCAGGA
>CAZUSF010000495.1:0-1400 GCA_964623355.1 uncultured Thiobacillus sp.
TACAAGGCGGATGGTCGTCCTTGGGAGCGTATGAATGACTGGATCGACCGTATTGGTTGGCCAGCATTCTTCGAGAAAACTGGTCTGCCCTTCACCAAGTATCACATCGATAACTGGCGTGGTGGTCGTAGCAGCTTGAACGCATCTGCTCATATCCGCTTCTGATCCACTATCCCGGGGTTAGCCCCGGGTGTGGTTGAAACAGATATTCGGAGATAGGGATATTTATATGAAAATCGGCATTATGGTAAGTGAAGGGCCTTACAACCATCAGGCAAGCGACACCGCTTATCTGTTTGCGCGTAATGCTATTGAAAAGGGCCATTCCGTTCCGCGCGTGTTTTTCTATCACGATGGCGTGAATAACTCGACCAAGTTAACCCAGCCGCCGCAAGATGATCGCAACGTGGTAAATCGCTGGTCGAAGCTGGCGGAAGATCATGGCGTTGATCTGGTGGTCTGTATCGCTGCGGGTATGCGTCGCGGTATTACTGATGACATTCTGGCCCCGGGCTTCCGTATTTCGGGTCTGGGTCAACTGGTGGAAGCTGGCATCCAATGTGATCGCCTGGTGACCTTCGGCGATTAAGGGGATAACGATGAGCGACATGATGGATGACATGGACGAAGGCGGCGAAGGCGTCGTCAAAAAATTCATGTTCGTTAACCGCAAGGCGCCCCACGGCACGATCTACGCTTTGGAAGGCTTGGAGGTCGTACTGGTTTCGGCTGCGTTTGATCAGGACGTGAGCTTGGTGTTTGTGGATGACGGCGTTTACGAGTTGATCAAGGGCGTCAATACCAAGGGTATCGAGGTCAAGGATTTCTCCAAGACTTATCGTGCGTTGGAAGGTTATGACGTCGAAAAGTTGTACGTCGAAAAAGCGTCCATGGATGCGCGCGGCCTGACAGAGGACGATCTGATCGTCGATGTGACCGTGCTCGACAGCGCCGAGATGGCCAATCTCATGGCTGAACAAGACGTCGTGATCAGCTACTGAGGGAAACGAACATGCTGAATATCGTGAATAAATCGGCTACAGAACGTAATTCGCTGGAAAGCGCTTTGCGGATGGCCACAAAGGGTTCCGCCGTGTTGCTGATCGAGGATGCTGTGTATGCGGCGACTCAGGGTAGCGTGGCGGCGGCGAAAATCCAGTCGGCCATGGCCGATGTACAGATTTATGCCTTGGGTCCTGATCTGGATGCGCGTGGTATGTCTTCACGTGTTCTGGACGGGGTTAAAGTTGTCGATTACAGCGGTTTTGTGGATCTCGTAACAGAACACAATAGCTGTCAATCCTGGTTGTAATTTTTCTTAAGGAGTTCGCTATGCCTATGGTTGAAGTTGCCGGCAAATCTTTTGAGGTTGATGAGGAAGGCTATCTGACCAACCTGAA
>CAZUSF010000496.1:0-1393 GCA_964623355.1 uncultured Thiobacillus sp.
AGGGCTCGTTCGCCGAACGAGCCGCGGACGGTTCGGCGAACCGTCCCTACCATACGCGCTACGCGCTAATCTCTGCGGCTCACCGAGACGGTTCGCCCTTGTCTCTTAAAAATATGATATGCTGTTGATGTCTTTACGGGCATTGGGCTTGTAAAGGGCCCCACCGAGGTGGCCACCAAGGTGGGGATGGGTGGATGAGCCTGACGTCGCCCTTGGTGCAGGACACCGTCGGGTAGCATAGGCCTCCGCCCCTTTTTGTATCAGGTCGTACAGTTGCATGGGCGACGCCTCGAGCGCCAGCCCGCAGTACAAGGAAGATCATACATCATGGCTAACATAGAAGTCCACATCGGAGTTGACGTTTCTAAAGATTCGCTTGATATTTTCAATCCAAGCGACAGCAGTTATAGCAAGATCAAGAACAGGCGGTCAGCCGCCCTCGGGTATATTCGCAAGATCAAGGCCAGGCATCCGACAGCCATGATCTGTTGCGAGTCGACCGGCGGTTATGAGCGGACGCTCATGGACGCCTGCCACGAAGAAGGGCAGGCTTTCTGCGTCATGAATGCGCAGCAGGTCAGGTATTACGCAAAGCATCTGGGCTTTCTTGAGAAGAATGACAAGGTGGATGCGCGCATTATCTCAAAGGCCGCTAATGACAAGAAGCCGTCCCCTTACGTCCATCCGACCCCCGAGCAGCGCGAGCGCAAGGAGCTGTGGACGTTACGCGCCACGCTGATCGTCGCCAGGAATGCCGTGTCCAACCAGATGGAACATCTGAAAGGAAAGAACAACGTTGCAGCGGTTAAGAGGCTCGTGAAGGCCTACGACAAGGAGATCGAGAAACTCGAAGGGCTCTGCCTCAAGTTCGTCAAGAAAGACGAGAGGGACGCCAGCCTTAAGGAACGCCTCGAAAAGGTCGAGGGCGTCGGCGGCCTGACATCCATCGGCGTGATCACGCTGCTGCCTGAGCTCTACACCATGAACGACAAGAAGCTCGCGAAGCTCACCGGTGTCGCACCGCTATGCGATCAGAGCGGGCAGAGTGACGGGGCGAGGCACATTCAACAAGGACGAACCCTCGTCAGGCATACGCTCTACATGGCGGCGCTGTCGGCAAGCAGGCACAACAAGATCCTGTCGAAGTACTACAAGAAGATGGTCAACGCCGGCAAACCGAAGAAGGTCGCTCTTGTCGCAGTCATGCACAAGCTCCTGCGCCTTTTCCGTCGCATCGCCCAAGACCCGGGATTCAAGCCGTTGATGTCCACTTAGCCGATTTGTTCCGCCAGGTGCGAACATGGGAGCTGGTATCGTGATGCTTAAAGGGCATCTGCATATCCGCCCCCCTCCTTCCCTTTTTCTCTTCCCCCCGCACCCCCTTTCTTTTTTT
>CAZUSF010000497.1:0-1387 GCA_964623355.1 uncultured Thiobacillus sp.
ATTTCACCGGCGTAGCCATCCGGTGCGATCGTTTCCAGCACTACGGCGTTGGCAATGCCTTGTTGACGCGCCACATACGCCAGTCCAGGCCGCTTGAGTCCGAGTTGCGGGTCGGCGGGCAATGCCTGGGCATCGCGGATCAGGTTGTTGTCGAAACTACCGGCTGGCAGGGTTTGCGCCACCAAAGCAAGCTTGACCGCCTCTTCGCTGCGCTCGATGGTCGGGCGGGTGAGGGTGTAGGCGCCGGCAAGCAGGCTGGCGCCGATCACCGAAAATACCAGCAGGGTGAGCGCGGTAGCGAAGGTTTCGCGGATTGCCGGGCTCATGGTTTGTTCGGCTTCGGTCGTTTGCTGGGATGACCGAACACTCGCGGTTGCGTGTAGTCGTCGATGAACGGTACGCACATGTTCATCAGCAAAATGGCGAAGGCGACGCCATCCGGAAAACTGCCGAAGCCGCGAATGATCGCCACCAAAAAGCCGGCCATACCGGCGTAGATCAGCTTGCCACGCGGGGTGGATGCCGCCGATACCGGATCGGTGGCGATAAAGAAGGCGCCCAGCATGGCGCCGCCGGAAAGCAGGTGCAGCAACGGGCTGGCATGTTGAGTCGGGTCGATCAGATGCAGCACCCCGGCGGTGGCGGCGAGGCCGATCAGGAAAGCCAGCGGGATGTGCCAGGTGATCAGCTTGAGGCTGAGCAGCAGCAGGCCGCCGGCGAGGTACATCAGCGCGACGATTTCATGCCCCTTGCCACCGGCCCAGCCAAAAATCGGCTGGCTGAGGATGGATTCGGTCGACATATTCAGTCGCGCCTGGGTTTTCCAGGTATCCAGCACGGTCGCCGAGGTATAGGCGTCGGCGCTGATCGAGCCCTGGCCGGCGAAGACCACATCGAACGCATCCCACAGCGTCAAAGCGTGGTCGGCCAGCGCAACCGGCGCCGCCCATTGCGTCATGTACACCGGGAAACTGACGATCAGGGCGGCATAACCGACCATCGCCGGGTTGAACAGGTTCTGGCCGAGGCCGCCGTAGAGTTGTTTGGCGACCACGATGGCAATGCCGATGCCAATCGCATACAGCCACCAGGGCGCCAGTGTCGGCAACGCCAGCGCCAGCAGCCAGGCGGTCAGCAAGGCCGAGTTGTCGCTCAGGAACGGCTTCAACGGCAGACCGCGCATCAACAGCATCAAGGCTTCAAAGCCGATCGCAAAGGCGCTGCACAGGAGCAGGCTGACCCAGATGCCGGGGCCGAACAGCCAGGCATGCGCGACGATGCCGGGAATCAGCGCCAGCATCACCTTGAGCATGATCGCCGAGGTGGAATTGCGACCGAGGGTGTAGGGCGAACCGATCATTCTTTAGTTTCCGTCGTGGCTTCGACC
>CAZUSF010000498.1:0-1380 GCA_964623355.1 uncultured Thiobacillus sp.
CGCCGCTCGGCTTCGCGCCGATCGGCTGGTTTCCGATTCCGATCCTGACCCTGGCGGGGCTGTTCTGGCTTGTCCGCGCCGCCCGGCCGGGCGAGGCTTTCCGGCTCGGCTGGACGTATGGGCTGGCGATGTTTCTGTTCGGCGTCTCATGGGTTTACGTCAGCATTTCGACCTATGGCGGCATGCCGGCGCCGCTGGCGGCCCTGGCGACACTGTTGTTCTGCGCCTTCATCGCTTTGATGCCGGGCGCAGCGCTGGCGTTGGCGGCACGCCTGATTCCGGCGCCGGATGTTCGTCTGGCGCTCGCGCTGCCTGCCGCCTGGGCCTTGCTGGAATGGACGCGGGGCTGGATTTTCACCGGCTTTCCCTGGCTGGCGCTGGGCTACTCGCAAGCGCCAGTCAGCCCGCTGGCCGGTTACGCGCCGGTGCTCGGCGTCTATGGCGTCAGCCTGTTGGCGGCATTGTCGGCCGGCGCATTGGCGCTGCTCAGCCTGCGCACGAAAGCTGCACTGAGCTTTCTTGCCGCCCTCTGGCTCGGCGGCTGGGGCCTGCAACAACATGAATGGACGCAAATCACCGGCACGCCGATCTCGGTCGCCCTTTTGCAAGGCAATATCGCGCAGGAAATGAAGTTCCGCCCGGAAAAGCTGGACGCGACGCTGCGCCACTACGCCCGCGCCGTGCTGGCCAGCGACGCGAAGCTGATCGTGTTGCCGGAAACCGCGCTGCCGTTGTTTCGCTCCGACATTCCGCCTGACTATCTCGACATGCTGAGCGATCACGCCCGCGGTCGCGGCGGCGATCTGCTGCTCGGCCTGCCGGAAGACGATGGCCGCGATGCGAACGGCCTGCCGCGTTATTACAACAGCACGATCAGTCTGGGCAGCTCGCCCGAACAAAACTATCGCAAATCGCATCTGGTGCCGTTCGGTGAGTTCGTGCCGTTCGGCTTTCGCTGGGCGGTGGACCTGATGTCGATTCCGCTCGGCGATTTCGCGCGCGGCGCGGCGGACCAACCGCCATTGGCGCTGGCGGGCGAAAAACTGGCGGTCAATGTCTGTTACGAAGATGTCTTCGGCGAAGAACGCATCCATGCCGCGCGCAACGCCACGCTACTGGTCAATGTCAGCAATGACGCCTGGTTCGGCGACAGCTGGGCGCCGTGGCAGCATTTGCAGATCGGCGCCATGCGCTCGCTCGAAACCGACCGCTGGCAGTTGCGCGCCAACAATACCGGCATCACCGCCATCCTGGATAACCAGGGCCAGGTGCAGGCGCTGATCAAACCCTTTACCACCGGCACGTTGAGCGGCACGGCGCAAGGCCGGCAAGGCCTGACGCCTTACATGCACTGGGGCAACTGGGCATTTCTGCTGCTGG
>CAZUSF010000499.1:0-1379 GCA_964623355.1 uncultured Thiobacillus sp.
ACCAAGCTGAAGCCGAACGGCGACAAACCGAGTAGACCAGCCAACTGGTAGGCCATTGTCAGCAGGCAGCAGTCAGTCCAATCGCCGTCGTCGCCATTGAAAGCCTGGCGCTGTCGGCTACATTCTTCAACCGCCGTACCGGATACCCACCTAATCACACCGAAGCAGGTTGCGTTCCAGTATCGACCGGCCGGCTTTCGGCTTTCCATTCTGGAAAACCGTCAGCAAGCCGACGTGCCTGGTAGCCCGCTTCGCGCAACTGCGCCACCGCTTCATAAGCCAACATGCAGTAAGGGCCGCGGCAGTAGGCGACGATTTCCTGCCCATGTGGAAGTGTTGCCAAGCGCTGCGGTAACTCATCCACCGGGATGTTCACCGCGCCGGGGATATGGCCGGCCTGATATTCGTTGGCGGGACGCACGTCGATAACCATCGTCTCGCCGCCTTTGACCCGGGCCAGCAACTCATCGCGGCCAACCGGCGTCATCGAGTCGCGTGGGTCGAAATGCTCGCGCACGATGCGCTCCACTTCGGCCAGATGCTTTTCCGCGATGCTGCTGATGCACCCCATCAAGGTCGGAATCTTGTCGTCCGAGAGACGATAAAACACCTGCAAACCTTCCTTGCGGGATACCGACAGGCCGGAATCACGCAGGATTTGAAGATGGTGTGAAGTATTGGCGACCGACATCCCGGTTGCCTGCGCCAGGGCATCGACACTCTTTTCGCCCTGCGCCATGGTTTCCAGCAATTCCAGGCGGTTCGGGCTGGCCAATGACTTGGCAACAAGGGCGAATTGCTCAAACAGTTTTTTCTTCGGACTCATGGGTCCGGATTATCGCGGAAAACACCCGCATGAAGTCCGCAAAAACGGCCCATAGAAATAATCCAATGGTATATTCAAGTCATCGTTTGAGCATTTGATATATGCCATGATCTGCCCCGGGAAGCGGGAAAGAACGTAGCCCCCTAGCCTGTCGAGGTCGAATCCTTATCAGCAACCCACGAACTGGAGAAAAAAATGTTCCGCATTCTGGTCATCCTGAACGACGCCCCCTATGGCTCCGAACGCAGCTACAACGGTCTGCGCCTGGCGGATTCCCTGGCCCGCAAGGAAGAGGTGGAAGTGCGGGTATTTCTGATGGGTGACTCGGTGATGTGCGCCAAATCCGGCCAACTGACGCCGCAGGGTTTCTACAACATCGAACGCATGTTGAAGCCGGTGTTGCGCGGCGGTCAGGTCGCCGCTTGCGGCACCTGCATGGAAGCACGCGGCATCACCCCGGACATGCTGGCCGAGGGCGTGCACAAGGGCACGCTGGATGAACTCACCGACTGGACCCTGTGGTCCGACCGGCTGCTGAATTTCTGACATCGAC
>CAZUSF010000500.1:0-1363 GCA_964623355.1 uncultured Thiobacillus sp.
CTGCGCTTTAATGAGCAGGGAATCATCAAGATTGACGGTGGTTCGCATGCTGTTTGCTCCAGAAATGGGACGCATCAATTATGGCATCCAATGATGCGAATCCAGCCATCTGGACTTATCGCAATCATCTTGACCGAATCGAACTCACACACTTCGCCCCAACGCCTTGCCGTATATCGCCTTGTAATTGGCGATGCTGTTCGGCCAGTTGCGCACTTGCTCAACGAAGCGACGGCCATTGGCGCGCATTGCGGCGGCTTTTTCGGGCTGGTTCAGGGTGGCAACGGCCTTGTCGGCCAGCGCAAGCACATCACCGGCGCGGAACAGCACGCCGGTCTCGCCGTCGGTGATCAATTCCTTATGGCCGCCGACATCCGACGCGATCATCAGATGCCCCTGGGCCATGGCTTCCAGCGGTTTCAACGGCGTCACCAGTTCAGTCAGCCGCATCGGGTGGCGCGGGTAGGCAAGCAGATCGACCAGGTCGTAATACTTGCTGACTTCGGAATGCGGCACACGGCCGACGAACACCACCTTGTCAGCCAACCCGAGGGCGGCCGCCTGCGCTTTCAGGTTGGCCTCCTGCGGGCCGCCGCCGACCAGCAACAGACGAACATCCGGCGCTCGCGGCAGGATCGCCGGCAAGGAGGCGATCAGCAGATCGAGGCCTTCGTAGGCGTAATAGGAACCCAGAAAGCCGATCACCCGGCAATCCGTCAGGCCCAGTTTGGCCTTGAGCGCTGGATCGGGCCCAGCGCTGAGGCTGAAGTGATTGATGTCGACGGCGTTCGGCACGCTGCCGATCTTTTCGCCCGAAATGCCGCGTGAGATCAGGTCGTTGCGCAAGCCCTGGCAAATGGTCACCACCTGATCGGCGCGTTGCACGGCGCGGGTTTCCATCGCTTTGGTCAGCCGATAACGAAAACCGCCTTCTCTTTGGGTGCCGTGGTCGACGGCAGCGTCTTCCCAGAAAGCACGGATTTCATAGACCACCGGAATGCCGAGTTTTTCGCCGACATGAATCGCCGGCCAGGCATTGAGCACCGGCGAGTGGGCATGAATCACATCGGGCTTGAGTTCTCTTGCCAGCCCCAGCAAGCGTTGCTCGGTGGCATTCATCAGCGCCCACTGGTTGACCACCGGCAGCCTGCTGGCGAGCCCGGTCGGCGGCGGCGTGCGATAGAACTCCAGGCCATCGACCGCTTCCAGTTCCGCCGCGCAACTGCCCTGCTTCGGACTCGTCAGGTGATACGTCTGCCAGCCCAGATTGCGCTGTTCGCGCAGGATGTTGGCGCTGCGAAAGGTGTAGCCGGAATGTAAAGGCAGGGAGTGATCGAAAACGTGGAGGATGCGAAGCGTCATG
>CAZUSF010000501.1:0-1360 GCA_964623355.1 uncultured Thiobacillus sp.
ATCTCTATCACTTTCGATGTCGTTTTCTACAAAATCTAAATGGCTATTATCTGGAAGCACAAAACCAATGCTCTGAAGAAAACGCTCAAAAGCATAAAGATGTTCTTCGATTGTAGCCTCTTCACCAATCTCCATGCTTACTGTCGGAAAGTTACTGCTAGTTAAGTCGTTCATATTTTGAACGACTTTATAGTTATGAAACCAATAAAGATCTTTTTTATTTTTATTTAGAATACTCATTTATATAACTTGTTAAAACTTCATTAATTATTTCATTTACAGGGACATCCCGTTCGCAAGACTCTGCAACCAAGAATTGGAGAATTTCGAGCGGCCATTCACTAATCTCTACCTCCATTTTAACAAATGGTTCAAGAGTAATAGCTTTAGTCTCTTCATCGAATTTAACAGACAGCTTTTGACCTTCTGCCCATCCTATTTCCTGCATTTCTTCTTCAGAAAATTGCAAGAAAAGTTCTTTTTTTTCTTGGATTTTTTTATGTTTTTCCATACCCTATTATCCTTTAATTTTGTTTATCTGTCAAGAGATTTTTACAATAAACTTGAATTTTGTAATATTTATAATAATATAAAGTTTCTTTTACTTCTAATTCGTTATGAGTTTCTTGCCATAAAAGATCTACGAGAAGAGCCGCGACATCTTCGTAAAGAAAAAACCCATCCGATAAAAGAACATTTTCAAATCCAACGTTTTGACTGGCAACCTGTCGTAAGTATCTTTCGAGATTTTGACGCGCCGATTTCCATTTGGAATCGAAGGTTTCAATCCTCTTTTCTTTAAAGAGCTGGTTTTTGAAGTTTTGATCGAGGGCATTTTTTAAATTATTTACGAGTTGTTGATATAGATTTGCGGTTTGTTCCATAATTAAATTTACCTATTTCGAAAATAAATTTTCCTACATATAAACTATACTTTTTATACATTCTTGTATCTATTTTAATATACTTAAACTCGTAATTAGTATTTGACCATACTAAAAAATGATAATCAAAAAAATCCCAGTGTTTGATATTACTTATTATCATTGGTCAAATATTTTAAAAGATAAATACAATTTCCAAAATGATCACAGGACTGCCAATCCCTTGCATTCATATTTTCATCGTAGTATTCTTCATTCTCTTCCAGCTTCTTGTTTAGTTCCTTGATCTTGCCTTCTGACAAATTCATTCGAATAAAATCTAGCAGACTTTTTGCTTCACGATCTGTTAAATGGAATTCTGCGCGTGAGCCGTCAAATTCTGATCCATAGTTAAATTCAAATTTAATCTGTACGTCTGGATGAAAACCTCCAAAAGACTCTCCGCTAAAGTCGGAATAGTATTCTGCGCGTTCTTC
>CAZUSF010000502.1:0-1353 GCA_964623355.1 uncultured Thiobacillus sp.
ACGCTATGCCCAGCTTGAAATCCTGCTGCGCAATCAGGCGTTGAGTCGGGATCAACTGTTACGCAAACAGCAGGCGGATTTCGCCGGGATCGTCGCTTTTGCCGTAGCTAATGTGCCGTATTACGCAGAATGTTTTCGCGACAGCGTGGGTCCGTCATCCCGGCGCAGGCCGGGGTCCAGTGTGGATGATCTCCTGGATCCCGGCCTGCGCCGGGATGACGAAACTGGAAGCATTGGGTCTTCGCCTGGCGGGCTGAAGTCCATTCCCATGCTGGAAAAGGACGTCGTGCGTGAACGTCTGGACGATCTGCTCAGCCGGGATGCGCAGCACGGCCAGGTCAAGCTGGGCCACACCGGCGGTTCCACCGGCAAGCCGCTGGCGTTCTGGTATGACGAGGCCAAGCACGAGCTGATGCGCGCCGGGATGATGCGCGGTTTCATGATGTCGGGATGGCAGCCAGGCCAGAAGGTGTTGAATTTCTGGGGGGCGCGACAGGATGTGGTGGCGGGCGGCGTGTTTGGTTCGGGTTGGGGGGCGGGTTTGGGTGCAATCTGGTCCGATTGGGTCGCGGCCGAAAAGACCATCGCCGCCACCGAGTTCAGCCCGACGAAGCTGCTGGAATGGGCGCGCTTCATTCAAGCCTACAAGCCGGTGCTGCTGTACGGCTATGCCTCCGCGATGAGCGAGCTGGCGCGCTTTGTGATTGCCGAGAAGCTGAAGATGCCGCGCAGCCTGATTGGCGTCTATGCCACCGCCGAAGTTCTCACCGACACCCAGCGCGACCTGATGCAGCAGGCATTCGGCTGCAAGGTGTTCAACCAATACGGCTGCCGCGAAGTGCCCAACATCGCCTGGGAATGCCGCCACGGCAACATGCATGTGTTCGCCGATCTGGTTGTGCTGGAGTCGGAGCGTATCGATGGCGACGATCAGCTGATCGTTACCTCACTGACCAACCGCTTGATGCCGTTCATCCGCTACAAGCTGGGCGATTCCGGCCGTCTGCTGGATGGCGAATGCGCTTGCGGCTCACCGTTTCCGCTGATGGGAATGGGAATGTGCCGGCAGAACGACTGGATTCGCGGCCAGGCCGGCCAGCGCATCCACCCCGGCGTGTTCAACCGAATGCTCGACGGCCAGACGCAGATTCGGCAATACCAGTGGGTGCAACATGCGCTGGATCGCATCGAACTGAATCTGGTGGCCATCGAAAGACTGAGTCCCGAAACGCAGGCCGCGCTGGCCGACAAAATCCGCCAGGCAATGGGGGCGGATGTGATGCTGGAAGTGAACTACCTCGACGCCATCCCGCGCACGGTTTCCGGCAAGCAGCGCTTTGTCATAGGTATGGG
>CAZUSF010000503.1:0-1345 GCA_964623355.1 uncultured Thiobacillus sp.
CGATGACATTCCCGCTGGCATTGAGGACGAAAGTCGAAGCCACGAACTGCTGAACGACATCGGCAGTGAAACTGAGGCCGCAGGTATTCACCATTTTTCGACACCCTTGTTTACGCATGATTATGGCTATGGACGCACCCAATTGAGCCGACCTGTACGAGAATCCTCAAGACTGCAACCGCGCTGGTTGCCATCTCGCAGACCCCGGGATGAAGCAACTGCCAGCACTGCTTGCCAAATGCACAGGATGTCAGCTGGATGGGAAATGTAGTTGCACAGGCAATATCCGTCATCACCTGCTGAGGTGATGTTTTGATGAACCCGGACTCATATAATTTTCTGTTGTGATTTATTCAATTTGAGACGTGCCACTACGATGATTACGCCTACAGGCCATGCTGAAATAGATCAGCAGCATGAGTTGCTCGAAAGCGCTCTTGAAAGGCTGGCGTTTTTCTGTACTGAATCCGAGCATCAGCCGGACATCACTTGTGGTGCATGCAATGCCATCAAACAAAATAACTGTCAGTCGGTCCTGACCCGCATTGCCAGTGAGCTTCGGGCATGCCTTGCCGGGCACGCCGCCTATGAAGAAAAAATGATGGAATTGCTACCGCTGACGCCAAATTGCCAATCCCACATCAAGGCACACAAGGCAGCCCACGAAGGGATTGCGCGACAGTTGAACAAGCTGATTATGCAAGCTGCCAATGATCGTACCCCGCGCAATGTCGGAGACTTGATCAAGCGTGTGGTTGGCAATTGGCTCGGCGAACATAGCAATCACTTCGATGCCCGTCTTGTCCATCTGGGAAGTCAAAGTAGGCTGAAGGTCGATTTGGATAGCGAACTGGTAACGATGCTTGACCGGCATGTCTTTCCCAACCGGCCGACACAGTCAAAGATGGGTTCTGAAAAAGCGAAAGCCTTGCGCACCAGGAAACTTGAAGTACGCGGGCGGTTCGAGTCCCTGTCTGCGGCACAGCGTGCAGTCTTCTGGTTGGTGGTTGGTGGCAACACCAATAATGAAATTGCCGATCAACTGCACATCTCGGTCAACACCGTCAAAACACACCGGGCAGCCGTGTTTCAGAAGATGGAAGTGAAGACAGCTTTGGAGTTGGTCAAAAAAGCAGATTTCCTGCGCTAGGAACCTGAGCCGCCAGCCGGGCTGTCGGCGATGACCTGGCGGCGAAATGCCGGCGCCAGGCCCGGCACTCCCAGGATCGGCTTGGCCGTCGCGCCAAACAGATTCAACCCGGTGCGCAGCCGAACCCGCGCCGCCGGCAACGCGAATATGATCAAACCCGTCAGCAATGAAGGAGCCAGCCCACGGGCGGAAGAA
>CAZUSF010000504.1:0-1339 GCA_964623355.1 uncultured Thiobacillus sp.
GGTCAAGATATTATTTCATTAAAATGTAAGCGCCTGATAATCAACGACTTACGCACGGCGGCGGGGCGCGGCGGCGTAAGTGCCTGGAAATGAACGACTTACATAACAATGAATTTTTGCAAAGAAAAAAGCTTGACAGGTTGCCCTGCCAAGCTCTTTGTGTGCGTCTCAGAGTTTACGCGGTCACCAGTTCCGCCTCTGCGATCTCCTCCTCGCGGGAGAATCCAACTCCTGCGAGAGGGTCGAGCAACCCGTGAAGCGCATCGCTACGCTTGGGGAGTGCCAGCACGTTGCCGCGCATGACGTTGGTGAACGAGTTGTGCAAGCCCCAGAGGTTGCGCTCGAGTTTCCACTCGCCGTGTTCGGGAGTGTGCCACTGGTCGAGAACGTCCGCGAGCGCAGTCTTGCTGACCGCACCGCAACGATAGGCGCGAGCGAGGATATCGTGCGCCTCGTTGTCCTTGAGCGTGTAGGCCTGATAGGCCTCGATGCGCTTGGCGTTGTTGCCCCAAGTGTTGAGCAACTTGCCGAAAGCACCCGCGAGGATGTTCGGAAGGTCGCGCAAGATGAACTTGGTGTGACGACGAGCGATCTTGACCTCGTTGTGGAAGGCGAGGTTATCGCAGACGAACGGGGCCGAGCCAGCGTTGATGCCAGCGGGGAACGACTTGTCGTGCGAGTTACGCAAGCCGATGACAGTCCCGATGTTCATCTCTTGCGAGAAGTTCGGGATGCCCGTCACTTGGAACAAGCCAAAGTAACGGAGACCACCACGAGCAAGGGCGTGAGCCTCTTGCGTGATGTTGAGACCAGCGTTGCCGACGATCTCACGCAGACGCTCGACGAGCGTGAAGTGAGGGATCGGCATCCACGACTCCGTGGGCATGGGGGTTGGGGTTTTCTGGACTTCAGTGGATTCCACGGCGTGACCGCCGCAGTGCAGTGTGAGTTTGAGGTTTTTCATTACTCCAGAAGTATAGGACTATTTGAGCCGAACGCAAAGACTTTTTTTTGAATTTGATTGAAAATATTTTTCTGGGAGTTGGCACGGTTCTTGAAAGTGAAAATGCGTAAGCCGCTGATATTCAACGACTTACGCGGCGCGGCGGGGCGCGCCCTCGTAACCCCATGATTACGAGAGCTTTACGCTTATTTGAGGAACTTGGCGACTTGCGTCTTGTTAGCCTTCTTCAAGAGGTCTGTGCGACCCAAGAAACCAGACTTCTTACGACGAGACAAGAGCGAGACTGCTCCGATTTCCTTGCGGAACCGAATAGATTCTCCCTTGTAGTTATAGATAGCACCTTCGATTAGTTTCATATATTTCCCTCCTTTCTAT
>CAZUSF010000505.1:0-1320 GCA_964623355.1 uncultured Thiobacillus sp.
TGCAACATTGCCAGCGCTGCAACAATTTCAGCGAAGCGCCGATCTGCGAAACCTGTGCCAGCCCGCGCCGCGATGCGCGCCAGTTGTGCGTGGTGGAAATGCCGTCGGATTTGAATCGGCTGGAAGAAACCCAGGCCTACCATGGCCTGTATTTCGTGCTGATGGGCCGGTTGAGTCCGCTCGATGGCATCGGGCCGAAGGAAATCGGGCTGGAAAGATTGATCGAACGCGCCCGCGATGGCGTCACCGAAGAAGTCATCCTGGCCACCAATTTCACCGCCGAAGGCGAAGCCACCGCGCATTACGCCAGCGAACTCCTGAAAGCGCGCGGCCTCACGGTCAGCCGGATTGCGCGCGGGCTGCCGGCTGGCGGCGAACTTGAACATGTCGATGGCATGACCATCGCGCAAGCGCTGCTGGATCGGCGCACTGTCTGAAAGATCGCATGAACCCAGAACATCAGCAGACGCCGCTGGAAAAACTGATGGCGGAAATGGCCGCCGGTGATGATTTCCCCGCCCTGTCGCGCACGATCACCGAAATCAATCACGCTGTCGGCAATGACAACAGCAGCGCCAGTCAGATGACCGACATCATCCTGCGCGATGTTTCATTGACCAAGAAGCTGCTGCGGCTGGTCAATGCCGCTCATTTCGGTTCCTTTGGCAGCCAGCCGATCAGCACCATTTCCCGCGCTGTCTCCATTCTTGGCTTCGATGCGGTGCGCAATGCGGCGGTCTCGCTGATGCTGTTCGAGCACCTGCGCAATCATTCAAATGTCGATGTCTTGCGCGGCGAGGCGATCGACAGTTTTTATCGTGGCGTGCTTGGCCGCCTGCTCGCCAGCAGTTCCGGCGTGCGCGATGGCGAAGAAGCCTTCATCAGCTCGCTGTTCCGCGACCTGGGCAAGTTGATGGCTCGGTTTCATTTCTTCGCCAAGACCGAGCAAGTGAATACCTTGATGGCGCAGGAAATGCTCGATGAGTCGACCGCCAGCCGCCAGGTATTGGGCGCGGATTACGACGAACTCGGTCTGGCGATTGCCAAGCACTGGCATTTCCCGCCCAACCTGCTGCACGCCATGGCGCCGCTGGATGCCGCGCCGCTGAAAAAACCCGGGGCGAATGACTCGGACCGCCTGCGCATCGTCGCCAACATGGCGCGCGACCTGCATCGCAGCTTTGCCGGCAAGTCGGCCAAGGAGCAGGAACAGTCGATCGAGAATCTGTTTCAGCGCTATCAAGCCGCCGCCCAGATCACGCGAGAAAGCCTGTTTGAAACGGCGCACAAGGCGGCGCATACGGTCAAAAGCGAAACCGC
>CAZUSF010000506.1:0-1285 GCA_964623355.1 uncultured Thiobacillus sp.
CCGGGCAGCGCGATATCGACCTGGCAGGCTTGCGTGTTGGGCTCGGCGCCGAAGGCGATGGACGCTCCGGAGAAGATTTTCGATTGCGTGGTGAGCTGGGTATGCACTTCCAGCCCGATTACGGTTTCCCATTGCATAGTTAAATTCCTTGCGGCGCGCGCGCGTGCCAATCGGTCGCCAGCTGATATTGATGTGCGACGTTAAGCATCCTGGCTTCATCGAAATAATTGCCGATCAACTGCATGCCGATCGGCAGTCCTTGCGCATCGAAGCCGCACGGCAGCGACATGCCGGGCAAGCCGGCCAGATTGACGGCGATGGTGTAGATGTCGGACAGATACATTTCGACCGGGTCGGCAGTTTTCTCGCCCAGCTTGAATGCGGTTGACGGCGCGGTGGGGCTCAAGATCACGTCGCACTGCTGGAACGCGGCGGTAAAGTCGTTGGCAATCAGCCGACGCAGACGCTGTGCTTGAATGTAATAAGCGTCGTAGTAGCCATGCGACAGTACATAGGCGCCGATCATGATGCGGCGTTTGACTTCGCTGCCGAAACCTTCGGCGCGGGTCTTTTCGTACATGTCGGTCAGGTCGCCGTATTCCGGCGTGCGATAGCCGTAGCGCACGCCGTCGAAACGCGACAGGTTGCTGGAGGCTTCCGCCGGCGCCAATACGTAATAGGCTGCGACCGAAAGCCCTGAATTGGGCAGGCCGACTTCCACTGTTTCGGCGCCGAGTTTGCGCAATTCGGCGATGGCGGATTCGACCGCTTTTGCGGTATCACCAACCAGACCGGGGCCGAAGAATTCGCGCGGCAAACCAATTTTCAAGCCGGCCAGAGGTTGATTAAGACTGCGCGTGTAATCCTCTTTCGGGCGTTCCAGACTGGTCGAATCACGTGTGTCGAAACCGGCCATGACGTTGAGCAGCAAGCCGCAGTCCTCGGCGGTCTGCGCCATCGGGCCGCCCTGGTCGAGGCTGGAGGCGAAGGCGATCATGCCGTAGCGGGAAACGATGCCGTAGGTTGGTTTCAAGCCGGTGATGCCGCACAGTGCAGCGGGTTGCCGGATCGAGCCGCCAGTGTCGGTGCCGGTGGCGGCCGGCGCCATGCGCGCGGCGACGCAGGCCGCACTGCCGCCGGAGGAGCCGCCAGGCACGCGCGCGGTATCCCACGGATTACGCACCGGACCATAGAAACTGGTTTCGTTGGACGAACCCATGGCGAATTCGTCCATGTTGGTCTTGCCCAGACAGGGCATGCCGGCCGCCTTGAATTGCTCGATGAC
>CAZUSF010000507.1:0-1273 GCA_964623355.1 uncultured Thiobacillus sp.
TCACTGCTGTCCCATACCTTTTAGAAACCGAAATCCAGCTGGACATCGAGCAGCCTGATTTTTTTCTTTTTCTGTTGAAAGTCAGGTCTCAGAAGTTCGGAAATATTTGCGGAAACAAGAATATTAACACAGATAATTCTTAATACTTCCATTCTTGAAAAAACAGTCTTTGAAACAAATCTAATATATTCAGCAAGAAGGTATGTGATAGCAGCAACCCAAATCTGTATAAGAACAGCATTTTCACTTGTGCCGATAAAAGTTTTAATTTTGAGATTCTGCTTAATCCATTTGAAAAAAAGTTCAATATCCCATCTGGCTTTATAAATATTAGCAATGGTGGATGCTGCAAGCGTAAAATTATTTGTGATGTACTCATAAACTTTTTCGTCATCAGGATTTTTATAACGAACCAAACGAACTGAATCAGTATAATCAGATGCTTTGACACCGTTGAAGACGATTAAACAATCTTCAACAATTCCTTTACCGGTAACTTTGTTTTTTTCTATTACCGTATATTGTGTGTTCTTTTTAGTGCGTGTAACGAAAAAAGCCCTGTTTTTACTGATATTTGAGAAGGTTTTCAGACAAAGATACCCGCGATCAAGAACATAAATAGCATTCTCCAAATAATTAATTGACTGTATTCCGTGATGGTCACTTTTTTTTGCTTCGGTAACAACCATGAATTCAGGAATCTGTTTTTTAATATCGAATGACGTATGAATTTTTATTCCTGATTTTGTAGTCCTGAACAATGCCCACTTGTAAAGGGTTACGCAAAGACTTATTGTTGTACTGTCTATTGCATAAATTGGATTTTTGAATTTGAACCGTTTATCAGTTACATGATGTTTCTCTTTCTGCAATTCTGAAAGCAGCATATTAAATGTTTTCTCAAAGACTGTGGCAGAACGTTTCATAAGTGAATTTGATAAATTATTTCTTGATATTGTCTCCAAACCTAAATGATACCAGCTTTTTGAATGACTCTGCAAACTTATGCATATGTCTCTGATGCTTTTTTTACCAGCTATCTGTGCGTACATCATGACCTGGAGCAAATTCCATGTCGAAAATTTTCTGACGTTTTTGTCCGATTTTGCTTCATTCACGAACTTTTCAAAATGAAATCTCGAAATTATTTGTTGCATTTGTGCTAACACTGTTCTACTTTTGTTCATGCTATTAATTCTCCTTAAACCTTTGTTTTTATTGGTCTTTTGCAATTCCAAATTAAAACAGGGCTTGGAAATTAATAGCATTTTTC
>CAZUSF010000508.1:0-1270 GCA_964623355.1 uncultured Thiobacillus sp.
GATGGCGTTTTTACCTATACCACCAAGTAATTCATCAAACTATGCGCATTGAAGTGCTGGGTTGTGCCGGTGGCATTGGCGATGGCCGTCAAACCACATCGTTTCTGATCGACGACGATATCCTGCTCGATGCAGGCAGTGGCGTGTTGAGTCTGTCCCGCGCGGCGATGGCACGAATCGATCATGTCTTCATCACGCATAGTCATCTCGACCACATCCTCAGCCTGCCGCTGCTGCTCGACAGTGTCGCCAACGAGCGCGACAAGCCTTTGCAGTTGCATGCCATCCCGGAAGTGCTGGAAATTCTCAAAGATCACCTGTTCAACTGGCGCATCTGGCCTGATTTTTCTCGTATCCCCTCGAGCAAGGCGCCTTTTCTGGTTTTTTCACCCGTCCAGCTTGGTCAAGTCTGGAGCCTGCCGGATGCGGCAGGGGTGGCGCGTGAGATCACCCCGATACCGGCACATCACACGGTTCCGACCTCGGGTTTTCATCTTCAAGGAGCGAACGGCAGTTTGCTGTTTTCCGCTGATACCAATAGCCATCCCGCACTCTGGCGTTTGGTCGAGCAGATTCCGGATCTGCTGCATCTGGTGGTGGAATGCTCTTATGTCAGCGCACAGCGAGACATCGCCGAGGCTTCGCGCCATTTCCATACGCTTGAATTGGCGTCTGATCTGGTGCAGCTGGAGTTGGTTGCGAAAGTCTGGATAACGCATCTCAAACCGGGCGCCGAGGCTGAGATCATGGCTGAGTTGTGCGGCAACTTGCCGGCGGATACGCGGCTTGCCATTGAACGCTTGAACCCGGGTCAGGTTTTTAATATCTGATTGCCTCAGTTTCGCGCCCATGCATCAGACGAAAAAAAGGAGGGGAAATCCCCTCCTTAGCCGGCTTCAGATCTAACTACGATTTAGCCAGGCAGGCCCAGTGTGTCGGCCCAGACGTTCCTCGCCCACGAATCCATGTAAGCGAATTCGAGTTCACTTTCTTCCTTGGAAACACCACCGCCTTTCTGAGCAATCATGGCGGCGGGAGTGACCTTGCCATCGGCTCCGGTCTTCGCCGGGGCATAGCGGAACACCGTGGCGACGTGGAACGCGGTCGACTCGGATGCAGCCGAGTAGCAGGTGTTGGTCACGACAGGCGCCGAGTCCGGTTCGCGGCCATTGAACATTTCCACAATGGCGGCGGCGGCCATCTTGCCGGTGTTGTTCGCTACCGAGCCGGATTTCGGGAAGTTGGTCAGTGTCGAGTCGCCCAGAACATG
>CAZUSF010000509.1:0-1265 GCA_964623355.1 uncultured Thiobacillus sp.
ACTGGAGATGAAGAAATGAGCACAAGGAAAGACGGGCAAGCGCGGGGCAAATACACCCTGGAATTTAAGCTGGAGGCCGTGCGTCTGGTCAAAGGCGGGCAAACGGCAGCGGAGACAGCGAAGATTCTGGGCGTGCCAGAACAGACGCTGGGTAACTGGGTGCGGCTGAATAGCAAAGGTCAGCTCACGGGCGCTGGCGACAAGCCGGTGAGCGCCGAGCAAATGGAATTGGCCCGCCTGCGGGCTGAGAACGCGCGGCTCAAGATGGAACGCGACATCTTAAAAAAAGCGACGGCGTACTTCGCGCGGGAAGTGCTGTGAAGTACGCCTGGATTGCCCGGCATAAAACCCACTGGCCGATCACGCTCGCCTGCGAAGTGCTGGGTGTCAGCGCCAGCGGCTACTTTGAGCACAGGCGACGCAAAGAATCAGACACGCCAAACAGACCGGGGGCAAGTCAGCGCATGGGTGACGAAGCCCTGCTGGTTCACATCAAGGCTATCCACGCCGAATTCAAACAGGAATACGGCTGGCCGAAGATGTGGAAAGAATTGCAGGCCCGAGGCATGCGTGTCGGCAAAGAGCGAGTCAGGCTTTTGATGCAGCGAAACGGTATCAAAGCGCGTGGCAAGCGGAAATTTGTCGTGACCACGGACAGCAAACACGACCTGCCGATTGCGCCGAACTTGCTGAATCGTGACTTCACCCCAGAAGCGCCGAACCAAGTGTGGACCAGCGACATCACCTACATTGCCACTGATGAAGGCTGGCTGTATCTGACGGCGGTGATCGACCTATTCAGCCGCCAGGTCGTGGGCTGGAGCATGCGAGACCACATGCAGGCCAGCGTGGTCACCGATGCGTTACGCATGGCATGGTTCAGGCGACGACCGGAGCCTGGGCTGATCTTCCATTCGGATCGCGGCAGCCAGTATTGCAGTCATGAGTTTCAGGGCGCGCTCAAGGACTATGGAATGCAATCCTCGATGAGCCGCAAGGGTAACTGCTGGGACAATGCGCCAACTGAAAGTTTGTGGGGCCGGTTGAAGGTCGGCAGGCTGTACGGCAGAAAGTTTGCAACCCGGCGCGAGGCCATGGATGAGGTCATGGACTGGCTGACTTTCTACAACCACAAGAGATTGCACTCGACGCTGGGATACGTCAGTCCCATGACGTTTGAGCAACGCTGGTTTGCGGCCCAGCAGCAAGGCAGAAAGTCCGCATAATGGTCAGCCTATGGAGTCCGGAATTCAGGGGCAAGGTCA
>CAZUSF010000510.1:0-1265 GCA_964623355.1 uncultured Thiobacillus sp.
AAAAAGTGCATGTGGTTTACACGGCTAACAGGAAGTGGATCAGGCATGTGGTGATGATTTTATAAACAGTCAATGCACTTTTAATGCCTTACGGCAAATATCAAAAAACATATCTTTCATTTCAAAGTATCTGAAGTTAATTTTACTACATTGCAGCGTTAATTCACTGCATATGAAAGCTCCTGGAATCGGAATTCTGCTATTCGTTTTTTGTATCACTTTTACACAGGCACAACAACTGACCGGCAATTTAAGGGTATCACCCTACACTTACATTTACAAGCTAAGCAATAAAGAAGCATCCCGATATCAAAATCTGGGGAAAACATCATTTGTTAATTTCTCTGAGGAAGATTTTCATACATTAATTGATTCATTTCCAACATTTGAGGATTATAAAAAACCCCTTGCTCCCGGTCAGTACCTTAAAGTTTTTGTGAAAGAAACCGACCTTGTTATTGAGCCCTACACTGTTAATAATTGCATTATCAATTTAAAGAACAACAGCACGGATTTGTGTATCGAAGTGGTTGATATGCAAGGCAATATAGTCCCTGATGCAAAAGTTAAGATCAATAACCGGACCATTGGTTTCGATAAAAAAACACAGCTGTATCGAATTCATAAGTCCAATAAAAAAGGGATGCTTGCAGTTACCTGGCTTGGCAATACGCAATTCCTTGACCTTGAAAAAGAACTTAAAAATTCAGGATTTAAACGGGGAAGCAGAAAACTTGTTTATGGCACACCGTTGAAATATGTGGTAATTCCCTTGTACAATCTGGTACGCCTGCCATTTGATGCCGTTTATCAATTGATTGTCCCATACGGCTATAACCGGTCATTTCAATATTTCAGGTATAGTTTCAACAAAATTATTCACCCAAATTATTACAGCAATTCCCGAAGTAAATACGAAAAAAATGGATTTGTAGTGTTCAATAAGCCGGTTTTTAAACCGGGAGATACTGTTCGCTGTAAAGCATATGTAGCTAATAATGAAAAGAGACCGATTAACAAACCACTGGATTTATACTTAGGAAATTGGCGCGATAAAAAATCAAAATATCTAGGAGTCGTAAATCCATACCGGCCGGGCGGGTACAGCTATGAGTTTGTGCTCGACAAATCGCTGAACCTGAAAATAGATATGGATTACAATCTGTATTTCATGGAAGGCGATTACAGTATAATTAATGGAGAACTACGACTTGAAGACTATGAACTTGTAAAATCGAATCTTGAAGTCCGGCAGCCATCAAAAA
>CAZUSF010000511.1:0-1264 GCA_964623355.1 uncultured Thiobacillus sp.
TTTATATAACCGCACCCACCGCACCGGCTCAGCTAAAACCTAAGCTTTCGCCCCCTGTCTTCGTTTGGCATTACGCTAAGGCGTAATCTAAAACTACCTCTCTTGATTCAACCCTATACATGACGAACGCAAAACCCAATTATCTTTTTGCCGATACCCATGAGTGGGCAGACCTTCAATCGGATGGCGTAGTCTGGGTGGGCATTAGTGATCATGCTCAAATCGCATTGGGTGATGTTGTTTTTCTGGAGACTCCGGCCGTTGGTGCCGTCGTCAAACAAGGACAGGCGTGCGCTGTAATCGAATCAGTGAAAGCAGCCAGCGATATTCATGCTCCAGTATCCGGAACCGTAGTTGCTGTCAATTCGGCCGCGGTTGATGCGCCGGAATCGATTAATCTGGATCCCTACGGAACCTGGCTTTTTAAAATCCAAACCATTAGCTCGGAATCACAAGCGCAGGAACTTGCGCACCTTCATCCCCTTGCGCAATACGAATCCACGTTAAATTAAGAGCGGGTCGCGCTCAATCAACCAGCGTACTCGGCTGCCATGGCTGATACGGCCCTGCGATAATCCGCGTAGCACCTGATCGAGCTGCATTAATGCTTGCTGAAGATTTTTACGGCTGTCACTTTCAATTACAAGCTGGGCTCTTTCCATACTACTGACACGCACAATGGTTTTTGGAACAGGGTCATACATCCGAACTCCGCCTGGAAAATCCGGCACATTGCGAACTGTTTTTTTGATGTCCGTCAGAAACTGAATTGCAGTACTAATATTTTTTGCTTCAGCATGTATTAGTGCCTGATAACTGTATGGCGGTAACAAGGCGTCTTTGCGTTCAGCCGCAATGTGCCCCAAAAATCCATCGACGTCATGCCCTAATACGTGACGAAAAACAGGCAGATCCGGATAGCGTGTTTCGATGCAGATCTCACCTGCGTCCGCCTGATCTTGGCTGGCGCGCCCGGCTCGCCCAGCAACTTGCACGAGCTGTGCAAACAAACGCTCAGCCGCTCTATAGTCCTGGGAGAAAAGCCTACTGTCTGCATCGATCACAGCAACTAGGCCGATGTTTTGATAATCATGGCCTTTGGCAATCATTTGGGTGCCCACAATGATGTCGGCAGTACCGTCATGTATTTGTTCAAATAGGCCTTCGGCATGGGCGCTTTTCTTGCTGGAGTCTGCATCGATTCGAAGGACTTTTGCATCTGGCCACTGAGCTTGTATGTAGTCTTCCATCTTTTGGGTGCCTT
>CAZUSF010000512.1:0-1263 GCA_964623355.1 uncultured Thiobacillus sp.
CCATCAAGCCATCCAGATCGGCCGCATTAGCCGGCTTCAGCGTGAACATCCAGGCCGCGTAAGCGTCCTGATTAATGCTTTCCGGGCTGGCTTCGACATCGGCATTGGCGGCCAGCACTTCGCCGGCGATGGGTGCATAAACATCGGAAGCGGCCTTCACCGATTCCACCACGGCACACTCTTCACCCGCAGCGAGTTGGCGACCGACGACCGGATTTTCGACGAATACCATATCGCCGAGCAGATCCTGCGCATGCTGGGTGATGCCGACAGTCACGCTGCCATCGGCTTCCAGGCGGACCCATTCGTGCGACTTGGCGTATTTGAGATTGGTGGGAATGTTGGACATTGCGGACTCCAAAAAAAACGGATCAGGGATTATCAAATGGATTCAACAGACTGATACCACAGCCTTCAAAATCTTTACTGTTACGGGTCACCAGGGTCAAACCATGCGCTTGCGCGGTGGCTGCGATAAGCATGTCGGGTTGGTCGCGAACGATGCCACGTTGTGCGAAACGACCACGCATTCCACCCGCTCTCAAAGCGATATCAAAATTGACATCAAGGATGCGATGCTGTTGAAAATAGGCATCCATAAAGGCCTCCACCCTTGAATTGGGTTTCCAGGCTAGACCGTAATGCACTTCATCAACAGAAACAGCCGAGATCGCATGAAACCGTGCATTGGCCGCCCATCTAATCACCCCAGAATTGGGGCGCAACTTCGACAGCTCGCTGACAATGTTGGTGTCCAGCAAATACTTCACAACTCAACTTCCTTTGCTGATTCTTGCTCAGCTTCAGCTTCCAGCATTTCAACAAAGGCATTCGGACGCGTCGTGCGAGGTGGAATAAACAAACCATCCAGCCCTTCTTCAGCCATGATTTGCCGCAACTCGGCAAACTCCTCACCCAGCGTTTTCGGCTGCTTTTGCGACGCCTTCCAGGCCTGATACTCAGCCATTTCTTCCGCTGCAATCAGCGCCGCAACAGGTGTTTTACGGTTGTAGATCCATTGCGGCTCAGTGTGGGCCTGCTTCACGACTTCCGAGAAACGCTGTTTGGCTTCGGCAATATTCCAGTTCATGGCAACCTCACTCATGTCTATAAGTTGACTCGATTATAGACATGAAGGAATCAAGGTTCATACCAGCGCCTGGCCGTTGCGGACAAACGGGTATTTCACCACCAGTGCCCGCATCAGTTTGTCGCGCACTTCCACCTCTATCGTGTCGCCAATGTTGACCCCGACCGGCACGC
>CAZUSF010000513.1:0-1258 GCA_964623355.1 uncultured Thiobacillus sp.
AGGAATCTCTGAACAACATATCCATCCCTTCTAACCGAACCCTAAATTTCAAAAACTCGGCACTCGACTTTCAGGATGAAGCAGGTTTTGCCTAATATTTCATCAGTTATACTGCTTTCAATGGCATATCAATCCGGTTTTTGGCCTTGTCGGCCAATTGCGGACGGATTACGCCCCTTGCACGCAATTCACGCTCATCAGTTGCATCAGTTTTTTGCGCAGCAAATACAAGTTGGCGAGGCCAAACAAGGTCTTCAATTGCGCAATGTTTTTCGCCAATCCGCGAAACCGGGTTTTCCGATAGCCAAATTGGCATTTAACGATCCGGAACATGTGTTCCACCTTGGACCGCGGACGGGCAATCAGCCGGTTGGCCTGCTTTTCCAGGTCGTGCAGTTTGCGTCCCGGCTTGGCTTTGATCGGGGTGAGCAAGATCGTGCCTTTTTCGGCCAGCGCTTCGGCTTTCACTTTGCTGCCGTAGGCGCTATCACCCAGCACGCCTTCCTCTTCGCCATGCAGGCAGTCTTCCATCTTCTGACCGTCATGCACGCTGGCGGTCGTGCCTTCAACCGTATGTGCCGCGCCACTGTCAGCATCGACGCCGATATGCGCTTTCATGCCGAAGTACCACTGACCATGCTTGTGCGTACTGCTCATCTCGGGGTCCCGCGCCTTGTCTTTGTTCTTAGTGCTAGGCGGAGCATGGATGATCGTGGCATCAACAATGGTGCCGCTCTTGAGGATCAGCCCTTGTTCGGTCAGGTGGGCGTTGATCTCGGCAAACAGGGCGTCGGTCAACTTGTGGGTTTCCAGCAAGCGGCGGAAGTTGAGGATGGTGGTTTCGTCCGGGATCTCAGCATCGACCAGACTCAGGCCGGCGAAACGCCGCAAGGCGGCAATGTCGTACAACGCTTCTTCCATCCCTGGGTCGGAGTAACCAAACCAGTTCTGCAACATGTAGACCCGCAACATCGTCGCCAGTGGTTTGGGCGGGCGTCCGCCTTTAGCCCCCGTCTTTGGGTAGTGCGGTTCAATCACGGCCGCCAATCGTTCAAATGGGACAACCTGTTCCATTTCAGCAAGAAACCGCTCTTTCTTGGTGATCTTGCGCTTGGACAGATAATCCAGTTCGGAAAAGGTCATTTGCTTCATGGCGGGCTTCGTTAATGACTGTTCCGCTATTTTACCGGGCCTCGTCGCCGCTTTCAGGGCAGTTTGCAGGCTGGGCGCGGGTCGGGAGGTTGTTCAGAGATTCCTT
>CAZUSF010000514.1:0-1215 GCA_964623355.1 uncultured Thiobacillus sp.
CCATTAAATTCTTAAAAATGACATTAAGAAATTGAGGCTGCAAATCGCTATCCCACGCATTTTGGCGGCATGCGCTGTATACCGCTTTTGCCATTAATGGCGCATCCCTCAGGGTACTGTGCTTAAAAAACATGGATTACGATCTTATTTGTGCGATGGATGCGATATTTTTTCAGAGATGGCATATAAAATTCCGGTAAACAGAAAGACAACATGCAAGCCAATTTGCCACGCAAGATCAGTTTTATCTGTAGTATCAATTTCCAGAAATGCAGCAAGCAGCTGTACACCTGAAATTGCAATAATGGAGCCAATCAGTTTAATTTTAAGGCCAGCAAAATCAACCCCGCCCATCCATTTTGGCCGATCCTCACTGCGCTGCGCAATGCCAATAATCGAAACAAAATTTTCGTACCCTGAAAAGATAATTAAGATCAATAAGTTTGCTATTAAGGTCATATCGATCATTTCGAGAACGCCGCTGACAAAGTGGGCGTCTGAGCCACTCCAAAATGTAGCAAGGAAATGACCAAAACCTTGCATAAAGCGAATGGCAAGAATTAATAAGGTGAGTACAAGAATGAGATAAAAGATGGCCAAAATCCATCTACTTCTAAATATTATTTTCTCAATAAGATTTTCAATGGCATTCTCTTTGGTAGGCTTGTCTGGAGTAATCATTTTTTCACTTTAAAAGGGTTAAGAGGAAATACCTGAATTATATGATTTAATGCTCCGCTTGATTTAACGCCTCTTTTACATCTTGACTCAAGTCGGCAGTGAGGTATTCATAGCTATGCGGCAAATCGAGACTCAGCTGGTCAATTGCTTGAATTTCAATGGTGATGTCCCTTGCTTCGCAGTGCAATAAATGCCCCCCATGTTGATGGTCCTGCGTTAAAAAGTGCAGGTGATACCCAGGAACAGAAACCGAATGCAAAAAATCGGGCGTCCAAAAACCGACCATGACGCCAGTGACATCGGTAAATGTAAATTCAGTTTGCTCATGCGCTATATCAACCAGAGGCCTATAGGAATCTTGTTTTGGCACTGATCGGGTTTGAACAAAATTAAATTGACCTGAAACCTTAATGGCGAAAATTAAATTCTTGGATATAACAAATTGATCGATGGTCTCTTGAATGGCACTATAGCTTGCCGGCTTAGAAAGGGTAAATGACTGCGTTGGCTTGAAAAAGGTGGCACAAACATAGG
>CAZUSF010000515.1:0-1214 GCA_964623355.1 uncultured Thiobacillus sp.
CGCCACAACTATGAAGTGACGGCGAAGTTTTCCACCTGGCTGTTTCGCATCGCCCACAACCGGCTGATCGATCACTTCCGCAGCCAGGGTCGGGACATTGTCGAGTTGTACGACGACCCGGAGGATGATCCGGCCGAGGCGCTGCCGGCGCCGGCACAGGACATGCCGGCGGCCATGCTGGAACGGCGGCAAACGGCGCAGCGCATACTCGATGCGCTGGCTGAACTGCCGGAAGCGCAGCGGGAGGTGTTTTTGTTGACCGAGGAAAGTGGCATGAGTCTGGCGGAAATCGCGCAGGTCACCGGCGTCGGCCAGGAGACCGCCAAGAGCCGGCTGCGCTATGCCATCAGCCGCTTGCGCCAGGCGCTGGCGGGATTGAGATGAACGGGACCAGATGAACGGGACGAGATGATGCAACCACACGATTCCCTGTTGAGTCAGGCCTATCGCGAGGCCGTGCACCCGGAGCCATCGCCGGCGCTGGATGAGCGCATTCTGGCGGCCGCCCGCCAGGCGGTCGTGCCGCAGCGCCGGCGTCCTGCCTGGTTCGGCTGGGCGGTGCCGCTATCCACCATGGCCGTGCTGGTGCTGGGCATCGGCCTGCTGTTCCGGATGCAACTGGAAGCGCCGGAAACGTTGCGCGAAGATATGCCGCCAATGCCTGCGCTTGAGTCGAACGCAAGCCGGGAAGCAAGCCCAGGTGCAAGCCCCGCCACAAGTCCAGCTCCCGCCCCGGACGCCAGGTCAGCAGCGCCGGCGAGGTTGGAAGACAAGGCCGACCGGGTCCCGCCTGCACCAACCGTTGCCGCGGCAGCGCCCGAATCCGCCGCCAACAAGGCTGAGCATGCCACTGTCGCCAGTGCCCCGGCGGCGGCGGAAGTGGGCGCCGCCATCGCACCCATGCCGGAAGCGCCCGCTGCGGCGGCTGGCGCAAGCCTGGCGAAGGAACATGCAATTCGCACCGAAAGGGAAGATGCCGCCAAGACCGTCCGCCCCAGCGCGGCGCCCTTGAGCGCGGCGCGGTTGAAGCAGGACATGAGCCGGATGCAGCTCGCCGCTCCGATGGCGGAGAGCCCCGAGCAATGGGTCGAGTCGATCCGCAAACTGCTGCGCGAAGGTCAGACCGAAGCGGCGCGCATTCGTCTGCAGGAGCTGCGCAAACGCTTTCCGGATTTCCCGCTGCCGCCAGATTTGGAGCCGTCGCGCTGTTGTCC
>CAZUSF010000516.1:0-1214 GCA_964623355.1 uncultured Thiobacillus sp.
ATGCACGGCATCGGCCTGGATGACGATGTGCGGCAGTGGTTTGGTGGTAACAAGAACACGCGCGTGCCCAGAACCCGTGTGCCGCGTCACTTCATCGAGCGGGCGCTGGGCTGAGCGTCCGCCTTGCGTTTGTCGTCTTTCCTGTATTCTCGCGGCGTTCATTTTTCGTATTTTCAGCCGATGCCCATCGCTTCCCATTCCCGTTCCCACGCCCAGGATCTGCTTGATTTCATTGATGCCAGTCCGAGTCCCTGGCATGCCGTGCAGACGCTCAGCCAACGCCTGGAAGCGGCTGGATTCAGCCGGCTGGATGAAGTCGAACGCTGGTCGCTTGCGCCGGGTGGCTCTTATTACGTGGTGCGCGGCGGGGCGTCGCTGATCGCGTTCAGGCTGGGCCAGGCGCCGCTGGCGCAGACCGGCTTGCGCCTGATCGGTGCGCATACCGATTCGCCGGGGCTGCGCCTGAAGCCGAATGCGCCGCATGGCGCGGATGGTTTTACCCGCCTCGGCGTCGAGGTCTACGGCGGGCCAATCCTGGCGACGTTCACCGATCGCGATCTCAGCCTGGCCGGGCGGGTCAGCCTGCGGCAAGGCGATGCGCATGCAATGCGCTTGTTGCGTTTTGAACAACCGCTGCTGCGCCTGCCGAATCTGGCGATCCACATGAACCGCGAGGTCAACGAGCAGGGGCTCAAGTTGAACAAGCAGACCGAACTGCCGCTGCTGTTGGGCTTGGCTGATGACGATCCGGCTGGTGATTTCCGTAGTCGTATTGCGCTGCAGCTTGGTTGCGAGGCAGCGGACATCGTGAACTGGGAATTCAATGTCTACGACACTCAGCCGGGCAGTTTCTGGGGTGCCGACGAGACATTTATCGCCGACAGCCAGCTCGATAACCTGGCCTCCTGCCATGCCGCGCTCAGCGCTTTGTTGGCAACGACCGCGCCGGAAGCAACCTGCCTTGCAGCCTTCTTCGATCATGAGGAAGTGGGCAGTACCAGCGCGGCTGGCGCCGGTGGCAGCTTTGTCGAGGATGTCATTCAACGGCTGGGCGCCGCGCAGAGCCTGGATGTCGAGGATCAGCGGCGCACCCTGGCGCGCAGTTTCTTCGTCAGCGCCGATATGGCGCATGCCTGGAACCCCAACTTCCCCGCCGCCTACGAGCCCAATCATCGGGTGATGGTGAATGCCGGGCCGGTGATCAAGGTCAACGC
>CAZUSF010000517.1:0-1213 GCA_964623355.1 uncultured Thiobacillus sp.
GAACAGGCTGCCATTAAAAGTATTATTCCCAGCCAAAATAGGTTCTGTTTCATCTCATTTACTGTTTTAATGCTTGCTTGTTTTGATACGAATATAATCTTAAATTTTATAATTTTACGGCTATGGTACACGAACTTAAAACATGGACAAAATACTTTCGCCTGGTGAAAAGTGGCGAAAAGCCATTTGAACTCCGGAAAAACGATCGTGGTTTTTTAGCCGGGCACGAACTGCTGTTACGCGAATTCAATCCGCAAACGCAATCCTATACTGGCCAAACGCTGTGCAGAAAAATAACCTGTATGCTCGAGGGCAGCGAAGCCGAAGAATTTGGATTAAAACCGGGGTATTGTATTATGGGATTGAAGGAAGTTGATTGAACCCGGATTTTAATTTTTCAGGTTACGCGTCCGGTTTTAACTCTGCCTTCCGAAGTTCGAGATGAAAGGATTCAGCTTTGCTGTTTCCGATTAAAAAAGTAAGCTCCACCATCGTTTTACCCGAATAGTTGGGGAGGTTTAACTTACGACCCCTGAACGACGGGTACATTTCTGCGAGCGGAATTTTTACGGTTTCCCATGTCCCCGATGTTTGAAAGTAGTAAATGTACGACCAGTAATCGCTGCTGTTTTCCTGTATGCGCACCTGATACGTTTTTCCATCGCCTTTGAGGTGCAACTCCAGAGTGGTGAAACCTTCAACATCAATTTTGCCTGTGTTGCATTGAACCGACGAAAAGCCGCCGTTATTTTCAAGCGAAATGGTTCCCTTAAAAACTGCAGTTCCGTTTGCGCCGGCCGTAAAAGTACCCTTCGACAGGCCACCCATCACACCATCGTTCACCACCATCCAATTGCCGGTATCTTTGTTATCCGTAAAATCAAAAAGCACTAAACTGCTTAAAGTAGTTGCCATAATCAAACTCATTAATATTGTCATCGCTGTTTGTATTTGCAGCCTGCAAAGTTGTATTTGCCGCTATGCATAAAACCTTTATACATGCATAAAGTTCAAAACAGGATTATATACTCCTAAACCGGGTTACTGCATTATGGGTTTAAAGGAAATCTGATTCTTTTCCCGGGTTTCGTATTTCTGATTCCTGAATCGGGTTTGAAATCTTTTAGTTTTGGATGAACGAGGACTTTGTAAATGCAATCTATATCCTTTGTAAAGTCCCTGCTTTTGTGAAATTGTTTTTGGATTTTTAACC
>CAZUSF010000518.1:0-1210 GCA_964623355.1 uncultured Thiobacillus sp.
TGTTTCCGTTCCCCGGCATGGGGAATGATCGCTCGGTTCGCTTAAGCACCTTCCTTGATATCGGCGCCGTGGCGGGGCCGGGCGACAATCAGGGACGTTACGAAAAGCTTTCCACCTCAGACATGCGCTATTCCGTTGGCGCCGCAGTCACCTGGTACTCGCCGATGGGCCCGATCAAGCTTTCCATAGCCAACCCCCTCAACGCGGCGGATGACGATGAAAAGCAAAGCTTCCAATTCCAGCTTGGCAACGTGTTCTGAAAAGGAGTCATGTCTTGAAACGATTGATTATTTTTATGTTGGCTTTGACTGTGGCGCTGCCTGTTGCGGCTCAAACAGCTGACTTGAAGATCGGTTATGTCAATACGGAAAAATTGTTCCGCGATTCTCAGCTGGCGGTGAAAGCTCAAAAGAAGCTGGAAAAAGAGTTTCAGGTGCGTGAGCAGAATATTCAGAAGCAGGTCAAGCAGGCACGTGATCTTCAGGCCTACATGGAAAAGGAAGGTCTGACTTTGGCGGAAGCAGATCGGGTCAAAAAGCAAAAGGATCTGGCCAATCTCAGCCGCGATATCCAGCATGACCAACGCACATTTCGGGAAGACCTGAATCAGCGCAAGAACGAAGAGTTTGCCAGCGTGCAGGAACGCGCACGCAAGACGATCATGGAAGTGGCAGAGCGCGAAAAATTCGACCTGATCCTGGAAAACGTGGTCTACGCCAGCCCGAAGGTCGACATCACCGATCGCGTATTGAAATCACTGGACCGTTGATTCCCCATGCCAGCTCTGACTCTGGCCGAGCTGCAGGCGGTCCTGGGCGGGACAATACAGGGTGACAAACAGACCCGAATCGATAGCGTCGCTTCATTAGCACACGCCAAATCGCATCAGCTCGGCTTTCTGGTTAGCGCCAAACACCTGGCGCAGGCACACTCAAGTCATGCCGGTGCATTGATCGTGCCGGAGTCGCTGGCGGCCGATCTTGCCCAGCCCTGCCTTGCGTTGGCCAATCCGCATGCCGGATTCGCCCGCGCTGCTTCGCTTTTGCAGCCTGAACCTCAGTTGCAAACAGGTATTCACCCGACCGCTGTGGTGGCCGAAGATGCGGTCATCGGAGTTGACGTATGCATTGGCCCGGGCGCGGTAATCGGGTCGAAGGCGAGAATCGGGCCGCGTTGTCAGGTGGGGCCGCTCAGTGTCATCGGCCCGAAT
>CAZUSF010000519.1:0-1205 GCA_964623355.1 uncultured Thiobacillus sp.
CGTACACCAAGCGCTTCCTCGCCATCCCGCAGGCCTATCTCGGCATCGCCTTCGGCTTCGGCATCCCGATGGCCTACGCCGCGCATCTCGACGCGGTGCCGTCGATCGCCTGGGTGTTGATGGCCGCCAATGTGTTCTGGGCGGTTGCCTACGACACCGAGTACGCCATGGTCGACCGCGCCGACGATCTCAAAATCGGCATCAAGACCTCCGCCATCACCTTCGGCCGTCACGACATCACGGCGGTGATGCTCTGCTACGGCATCACCCTCGCGTTGCTCGGTTATGTCGGCTGGCAACTGCATCTCGGCTGGCCGTATTACCTCGGCCTGGCTGCCGCTGCCGGAATTGCGGGCTATCACTACACATTGATCAAGGAGCGCGATCCGGCGCGGTGTTTCAAGGCCTTCCTGCACAACAACTGGTTCGGCGCGGCCGTATTTGCCGGCATGGTCGCCAGCCTGCTGCCTGGCTTGCAATGACGGGTTTGCCAACAATCGCGCCGCAATTCGAACGCGCCGAGATCCTGATCGGCGAGGCGGGCTTGCAAAAACTTGCCGACAAACACGTCTTTCTCGCCGGCCTCGGCGGCGTCGGCTCCTGGTGCGCCGAAATGCTCGCCCGCGCCGGCGTCGGCCGCCTGACGCTGGTCGACATGGATGTGGTCGCCATCTCCAACATCAACCGGCAACTCCCCGCGCTGCTCTCCACCGTCGGCCAGCGCAAGGCCGACGTCATGGCGGCGCGCATCCGCGACATCAATCCGGCCTGCCAGCTCACCATGCTGACCGACTTCCTGACGCCGGAAAACATCCCCGACCTGCTGCCGAACGACGTCGATTACGTCATCGACTGCATCGACTCGCTCAACTGCAAGGTCGCGCTAATCGTCACCGCGCGCGAACGCGGCCTGCCCGTCGCCGCCAGCATGGGCGCCGGCAACAAACTCGACGTCACACGGGTTCGCGTCACCGACATCAGCCAGACCGAAGTCGACACCCTCGCCCGCATCGTCCGCAAACGCCTGCGCAAACGGGGTGTGCACAAAGGTGTGCTCTGCGCCTGGACCGATGAACCCGGCGCAGCACCGCTACCGCCGGAAGAAGTCAGCCACGGCCGGGCAAGAGCGGTAAACGGCACCATTTCCTACATGCCGCCTCTTTTCGGCCTGATGCTGGCGGGCGCGGTGATCAAGCAGTTGCTGG
>CAZUSF010000520.1:0-1200 GCA_964623355.1 uncultured Thiobacillus sp.
GTTGCACAACCGGTGAGTGCGCCAAGAGAGGCTGCACCAGTGACACCAGCAGAAATTTTCAAAAACTCGCGGCGATCAAATGCCATGGTGTATCTCCTGTTGATGATTACTTGATTGCAGCGAACCAGACGCCAAGCTGATCGAACTCAGCATCGGTGTAACCCATGGCGTGTTTTTGCATGACTGTGCCGGGACGGGAGCCATCGCGGAAGGCTTTCATCTGATCAACAAAATAACCTTTCTCAAGGCCGGCCAGGCTAGGGATGGCGCCACGGCTCTTGCCTTCGGGACCATGGCAGTAGGCACAGTTGGCTGCCATGAATCGGGCTTTTGTATCAATGGCTTGCGCTGATGTAGCGCTTAAAGCGCCAAGGGCGCCAGCGAACATCAAGCTGATTGCGAGGGTTTTCTTCATGTCTTCCTCCAGGTTGGGACAAAAAACGACGGCATGCCGTCTTCCATGCTGAGCTGAAACCCTGGAGCGACCAAGAAAGAGTACTTAGTTGGCTAGAAAATCTTGACCAGGATCAACACCTATGGGCATGTTTGCATGACGCTTTTATACCAGTCAACAAGCAAACTCTAATATTGGCGCGGCTTGGCGGGCTTTTTTCTGTTATTTCAGAAGATTATTCGCACCCATCGTCTGCGCCCGTTGGCGTTGCAGTTCAAGCGCCATTTTTTCCATATCAGCATCGTATGTCGGCTGTATCCAGCCGCCCATTTGTGCCAGTGCCAGATCAGCCAGTGCGTTGATCCAGACTGGACGATCATTTAAAGCGGCAATGTAATGGTATTCACCGCCGCCGGCCTTGAGGAAGTCGGCTTTACCTTCCAGCGCAATTTCTTCCAGGGTTTCCAGGCAATCGGCGATGAAGCCGGGACAGATCACATCGACACGCCGCGTTTTTTGATGCCCCAGTTCTTCCAGTGTCGCGGTGGTGTAGGGTTTCAGCCACTCGGCGCGGCCGAAACGGGATTGAAAGCTGACCCGGTATTGCTCCGGCTTCAGGTTCAACGCTTCCGCCAGCAGGCGACCAGTTCGGTGGCATTCGCAGTGGTAAGGGTCACCAAGATCAAGCGAGCGGCGTGGAATGCCATGAAAACTCATCACCAGTACATCAGGCTGGCCATGTTCCGCCCAAAAGGTTTGCACGTTTTGCTTCAGCGCATTGATATAGCCGGGATCGGCGTGGAAAT
>CAZUSF010000522.1:0-1163 GCA_964623355.1 uncultured Thiobacillus sp.
TGAATAGTGAATAGTGAATAGTGAGTAGTGAATAGTGAATAGTGAATAGTGAATAATGCGAATCAAGGGTTAAAAGATTAGAGAAATGAAAGCGGCAGAGATTTTTCCAAAAACGTGAACCAAAAGACCAGCAGTTGAGCGGGTTTTAGATGCTCTTTGAAAGTCAGTTTTCTCTATTAACCAGTTAAAGAAAGATTCAATTGGTTGCCTGATTGTTGATACAGCCTTTGAAAACAAGTCATTATATGCTCTGTCAAAATTCTTTTCCCATTCAGATTGGTTTTTCACTCCTTTAACTGGAGTTAACATAATCGAGTTCTTTGAAAGAGTTAAGTTGTTGAAATAGTCAACATTATAGTAGATTTTATCTCCATAGAAAGTTCGATCTTCGATGCCCTCCCACGCATTTTTAAACACAGTTAAATCATTTTCAGATGCAGGAGTAACAAGAAGTTGCTCAGGAAAGGGTAATTTATTTGGATGCTTAAATGCTAAAGCGTGAAGTTTCAACCCAAAATAATACAAAGATTTGGTTGAACAATAGCCTTTATCAGTGATTTCAGATGCTACTTTACCAGTGCGTTTTCCGGAACAAGTGATAATTGGAAGAGAATCCAATACACTTTCATTATCTGAACACGTACTGGGTTTGAACTCCGTCAACAACGAGTCAGCTAATTGTTTGAAAGCTTCTGAAAGCCTGTTTAAACGGCTATCAAAAGCAGCATAGGAAGGCAACATTGGAAACCAGGAGCGCAAATAATCATTTGCAAATGAATGGATCTGCTTGATCTTCATTCGTTGCTCTTGATTTACACAAAACAAATATATGGTCATGGCTTCCTGGTCTGTAAATTCGGGCTCACCATTGTTGCTGAACCGCATACATGAGAATTTTAGTTCATTTTGATACTTTTCGCATACATGAAAGTAAATTTTGACTAAATTGTCTGCCTTAACCTGAGATATCATATCTTTTGTGGTGTAGTGGTATATTCCACTAAGATATTGAATCTCAGGTTATTAATAATGTGTATCGTTCATAATTTACTAACAATATGACTGTTAACAACTACTCGCATTTTTGAATTCAACCCTTGATTCGCATTACTCACTAATCGATAAAGTATTCTCTTAACGAGATTCAAAGGACATCACTTTTT
>CAZUSF010000523.1:0-1160 GCA_964623355.1 uncultured Thiobacillus sp.
TCCAGCGCTGAAAAACATTCTGACTTATCACGTTGTGGGAGCCAAAGCAATGAGTTCTGATTTGAACACAGGTCAAACTTTTACAACAATTTTTGGAAAAGATGTTAAAGTCACAATCAACGGCGCCGGTGTATTCATTAACAATGCCAAAGTTACAGTAAAAGATGTTGAAGCCAGCAACGGAGTAGTACATGTAATTGATGCAGTGCTTATTCCTTCTGCCGATATCAATATTACAGAATCCGGGACGATGGGCAAAGTTATGACCGACGCTTACGGCAGAACATTGTATTTCCTTACAAGAGATGCTAAAGGAGTGTCACTTTGTACCGGAGCCTGCCTGAATAATTGGCCGGTTTATTATGCAGAAGGGTTAAAAATTGGCGAGGGTCTGAATAGTGCTGATTTTGGTTCAATCGACAGGGGCGAAGGTGTAATGCAGACCACATATAAAGGTTGGCCTCTGTATTATTATGTAAACGACACATTGCCCGGAAGTATGAAAGGAGAAGGATTAAGTGGCAGGTGGTTTGTTGCAAAACCTGATTATACAATAATGATTACCGACAATCAGTTAACTGGCTTAAATGGAGTTAACTACAAGGGGGATTATACTCCCGGGGACCAGGTGATTCAGTATTTTACCGACGGTAAAGGTCTCACATTATATACCTGGAAAAATGACAGGTACAACGTGAATAAATTTACCAAAGCTGATTTTTCGAACAATGGAGTTTGGCCAGTATATGAGGAAACAGAAATTGTACTCCCATCTGTTTTAAATAAATCAGATTTCAGCGTTATAAATGTTCATGGTAAGAATCAGCTCACATTCAAAGGTTGGCCATTGTATTATTTTGGTCAGGATATGATGGTTCGCGGAAATAATAAAGGTGTTAGTGTTCCTTCCCCCGGTGTCTGGCCGGTACCGGTAAAAGATATGACAAAGGCGTCAATACCTGAAACAGTAGTTGATATTATCGTAAACAGTGCTGGCCACACCACTTTGGAAGCCGCAGTAGTGGCAGCCGGATTAGTAGAAACTTTACAGGGAGACGGACCATTCACCGTATTCGCTCCAACAGATGCAGCCTTTGCCGCACTACCAGCCGGAACATTAGAAGCGCTTTTAAATGATATTCCAGCGCTGAAAAACATTC
>CAZUSF010000524.1:0-1134 GCA_964623355.1 uncultured Thiobacillus sp.
TTCAGCCGAAGAATAGCGCGCTCGCCAACGAGCCTTCTCAGGTTGCCAAGCCGTGAGTGTGTTGAGTGCCGAGAATCTGGCCAAGCGCTACAAGTCGCGTCAGGTGGTGACCGACGCGTCGATTCGGGTCGAGAGTGGCGAAGTGGTCGGCCTGCTGGGGCCGAATGGAGCTGGCAAGACTACCTGTTTCTACATGCTGGTTGGCCTGATCCGCGCCCAGTCCGGCCGGATACGCCTGGACGATATCGATCTGACCAGCATGCCGGTCTACAAGCGGGCGCGGCTCGGGCTCTCCTACCTGCCGCAAGAGCCTTCGATTTTTCGGCGTCTGTCGGTGGCCGACAACATCGCCGCCATGCTCGAATTGTGTGGTCACAAGGCGGCGGAGGTCGAGACGCAGCTGGAGAACCTGCTGGAAGATCTGCATATCACGCATTTGCGCGAAGCGCCGGCGGCGGGGTTGTCCGGCGGTGAGCGGCGGCGGGTGGAAATTGCCCGCGCGCTGGCGACATCACCCCGATTCATTCTGCTGGATGAGCCGTTCGCCGGTATCGATCCGATTTCCGTCATCGACATTCAGAAGATCGTCGGTTTTCTGACCGAACGCGGCATCGGTGTTTTGATCACCGACCATAACGTGCGAGAAACGCTGGGCATCTGCAACCGCGCCTATATTCTCAATGCGGGCCAGGTGCTGGCCGCCGGGACGCCGGATGAAATCATTTACAATGAAGATGTTCGCAAGGTGTATCTCGGTGAACACTTCAGACTCTGAACGTTTCGATCCTCTCATCGTCAAGCGACCCATTTTTCCGCTTCACCCATGAAGCAGAGCCTACAGCTCAAGCTGCACCAGCAGCTCACCCTCACCCCGCAACTACAGCAATCAATCCGCCTGTTGCAGCTTTCCACATTGGAGCTGAGCCAGGAGATTTCGCAGATGCTGCAGGACAACCCGCTGCTCGAACGGCTGGATGGTGAGGATCGATTTGACGGTGGTGCAAGCGATGCGCCACGTGATACGCAGAATCAATCCGGTAGCGAAGGCGGCAGCGAAGGCAACCGAGAAGCGCCAGCGGAAGAGCCGCGCCAGGAACGTGACGACATTTATGAAGAAATGGCCTGGGGTGACCG
>CAZUSF010000525.1:0-1124 GCA_964623355.1 uncultured Thiobacillus sp.
TCGCAGCAAAGTTGGCGGTGGGCTATACCTTAGATGAGCTGCACAACGACATTACCGGAGGCGCTACACCGGCATCGTTTGAGCCATCGATTGATTATGTCGTAACAAAGATTCCCCGTTTTGCATTTGAGAAGTTTCCGCAAGCGGATTCGCGCTTAACCACGCAAATGAAATCCGTGGGTGAGGTGATGGCCATTGGCCGTACTTTCCAAGAGTCGTTTCAGAAAGCCTTGCGCGGCCTTGAGGTCGGCGTCGATGGCCTAGACGAGCGCTCAACCGATTTAGAAGACATCATTCAAGAAATTGGTGAGCCGGGACCCGATCGCATTTGGTATTTAGCCGATGCTTTCCGCATGGGCATGGGTTTGGATGAAGTTTATGAAGAAACCAAAGTGGATCCGTGGTTTTTAGAGCAGATCGAAGAGCTTATCTCGATTGAAAACACACTCAAGCAGCACACGATTGATGGTTTGTCTGCAGATGAATGGCGCTTTTTAAAGCAAAAAGGATTTTCCGATCGCCGCTTAGCCAAGCTGCTAAAGGTCGACGCCGCCTCGGTTCGGGCTGCGCGCCACCGCTTAAAGGTGTTCCCAGTTTATAAGCGGGTCGATACCTGCGCTGCAGAGTTCGCCACGAATACAGCCTACATGTATTCCACCTACGAAGCAGAGCACGGCGAATGTGAATCGCAGCCTACCAATCGCGACAAGATCATGGTTCTGGGCGGAGGACCGAACCGCATCGGCCAAGGTATTGAATTTGATTACTGCTGCGTGCACGCTGCTCTTGCCATGCGCGAAGACGGTTACGAAACCATCATGGTCAACTGCAATCCCGAGACCGTATCGACGGACTATGACACATCGGACCGCTTGTATTTTGAGCCCTTGACCTTAGAAGATGTTCTCGAGATCGTTGCCAAGGAAAAGCCGAAGGGCGTGATCGTGCAATACGGTGGCCAAACGCCACTTAAACTGGCGTTGGATTTAGAGGCCAACGGCGTTCCCATCATCGGCACATCGCCTGACATGATTGATGCGGCTGAAGATCGCGAGCGCTTCCAAAAACTATTGCATGCCTTGGATTTGCGCCAGCCACCGAACCGGACTGCGCGCGCCGAAGAT
>CAZUSF010000526.1:0-1110 GCA_964623355.1 uncultured Thiobacillus sp.
TTTGTCATGCTGAAAGTCGAAAACCTCAACCAGTATTACGGCGGCAGCCACATCCTGCGCGACCTGTCGTTCGAAGCGCCGACCGGCCAGGTCACCTGTCTGCTCGGCCGCAACGGCGTCGGCAAGACGACGCTGCTGAAAACGCTGATGGGTCTGGTGCCGGCGAAGACCGGCGCGGTGACCTTTGATGGCAAGACCATCACTAGTGCGCCGTCGCATGCGCGGGTCAAGGCCGGCATCGGCTTCGTGCCGCAGGGCCGCGAAATCTTTCCGCGCCTGACGGTCGAGGAAAACCTGCGCATGGGCCTGGCGACGAAACCCGGCAGCACGCCGATTCCTCCGCGCATCTACGAAATGTTCCCGGTACTGAAACAAATGCTGAAGCGGCGGGGAGGTGACCTGTCCGGAGGCCAACAACAACAACTGGCCATCGGCCGCGCGCTGGCCTTCGGACCGAAACTGCTGATCCTCGACGAACCGACCGAAGGCATCCAGCCGTCGATCATCAAGGACATCGAACGCGCCATCCGCGCGCTGGCGGAGGAGGGCAGCATGGCGATCCTGCTGGTCGAGCAGTATTACGACTTCGCCCGTTCGCTGGCCGACCAGTACCTGCTGATGGAACGCGGCGAGTTCATCAAGCGCGGCGCCGGGGCGGACATGGACAAGGATGGGGTGCGGGAACTGCTGTCGGTATGATGGCCGGCATGAAATCGAATGCAACGCCAGCCGCCGCTCTCCCCTCCCCCGCAGGCGGGGGAGGGGCCGGGGGAGAGGGTGTTTTTCAGTTAGCCGAGCATGAAAGGCCCCTCTCCCCAACCCTCTCCCGCCTGCGGGAGAGGGAGCAAAACGTCTGGCACGCACGCCTTGCGCTGGGCTTCGAACGACGCGATGCCGCAACTGTGTTGACGCGCCGCGAGCATTTCGGGCCGTTGCGCGTGCAGAAGGCGCTGTATCCGGAAGGCGAGGCGGTCTGCCATGCCATCGTGCTGCATCCGCCCTCCGGCATTGCCGGCGGCGATCAACTGGACATCGAAGTCAATGTCGGCGCGGACGCGCATGCGCTGCTGACCACGCCGGGCGCCGGCAAGTGGTATCGCAGCGCCGGGG
>CAZUSF010000527.1:0-1109 GCA_964623355.1 uncultured Thiobacillus sp.
CTTAAACTCGTCGCCGCCCCTTACTGACGCTCGCCTTTGTTGTTCAACCGGCGTCGATACGGATGTCCGACCTTGCCGGTGGCGGCTTCCGGGCGCTTTGAATCCGCCTGCTTTTGATCCGGCCGCTTATGATCAACGGGGTCATCCGTCTGGCGTTTCTCCGCCGCACTTTTGACCATGCCGCACCAGCGCAACAGTGCCTCGACTTCCTCTTCCTGCAGTTCTTCCTTCATTCCGCGCTTCAGGCGCGAAGGCATTGCCACCGGACCAAAACGAACCCGGATCAGACGGCTGACGGTGAGGCCAAGGTGTTCCATCAGGCGACGCACCTCGCGGTTGCGGCCTTCCTTGATGATCAGGTGATACCACTGATTGACGCCTTCGCCGCCGGCGGGAACGATCTGGTCGACTTTGGCGATGCCGTCGTCCAGTTCAACACCAGTGAGCAGCGAATTCATCTGTGCCGCATCCAGCGCACCAATCAGCCGCACGGCGTATTCACGTTCGACTTCATAACGCGGGTGGGTCAGGTGATTCGCGAGTTCACCATCAGTGGTAAAGATCAGCAGACCTTCGGTATTGAAATCGAGACGGCCAATGCTGATCCAGCGGCCGCTACGCACAGCGGGCAAATGATCGAACACGGAAGGCCGGCCTTCCGGGTCGTCGCGCGAGACGATTTCACCTTCCTGCTTGTGATAAATCAGGACACGCGGGATCTGTCGCTTCCAGCCCAACCGAATGACTTTGCCGTTGACCTTGACCAGGTCGCCGGGCTTGACCCGATCCGCCACCTTGGCGATCTGGCCATTCAGGCTGACGCGGCCATCGGCAATCAATTGCTCCATCTCGCGGCGTGAACCCATGCCAGCCGTGGCCAGGGCTTTATGCAGTTTTTCGCTATGGTCTTCAAGTTCTTCAGGTCGTGCTTTCAAAGGTCGCCCCATGTAGGAATAGCGTGGCATGTTGTTCTCTCTATGGTTGTGTTTGCGGGTTTCCAATCCCGGGCCGGCATTATCACGGATTACCAACGTTTTTTATTCTGTTGGCGGCTGTTCTTCAAACAATGCAGAGACCTGCAAATTTTTTGCCATCTCGGGCAAGGGCGG
>CAZUSF010000528.1:0-1095 GCA_964623355.1 uncultured Thiobacillus sp.
TTTGTGCGCCGATTGGTCACGTCCAGGTCAATGGCGATTACGTTGAAAGCTGGCAGCCGCAGGCCATGAGCCAGGCTGCCCTCGAGCGCGCGCAGGAAATCGCCAAGGCGGTCACCGATAATCTGGGTGGTGTTGGCTTGTTTGGCGTCGAGTGCTTCGTCAAGGGCGATGAAGTCTGGTTTTCCGAAGTCAGCCCGCGTCCGCATGACACCGGCATGGTAACCATGAGCAGTCAGAAACAAAGCGAATTCGAACTCCACGCGCGCGCCATTCTCGGCTTGCCGGTGGATGTCACATTGCGTTCGCCGGCCGCTTCGGCGGTGATCTATGGCGGCGTGGATGCTGCCGGTATTCGTTTTGAAGGGGTGGATGCCGCGTTGCAGATACCGGGAACCGACCTGCGTCTGTTCGGCAAACCGGTATCTTTCAAGAATCGTCGCATGGGCGTCGCGTTGGCGGAGGGCATCGATACCGATCAGGCGCGACAACGTGCCAAGGCAGCGGCCGCACTGGTTAAACCAGTCGCGATCTAGCCAGCCTGCCAAACTTTACTGGTTGACCAAAAAGATACAAAAAGTAATTCACAAAAGAATTGCGCCCTCGGCATCGAACGATGCCGAGGGCGCAAAAAGAATCAGAAATAAATTCGGGGAAAGATCAGGAACACACCTGCTGCAAATTGAAAGACAGCAGATTGGTCTTGTTCAGGCCGTCAAAACCTAAATTCACGGCTTCGTGCAACAACTTCATTGGCGGCGGCGTGATGCCGACGATTTCGGTCGGGCATTTGAAATTCAGCACTACCAGCGGTTTTTCGCCGGTCGGATAGACCTTCTTGATGGTCGGCAAAATGTTCGAATCACCGGTCAACGGAATCATCATCTTCAAGCTGGAAAAGAGCGAACTGACCTGATTGGCGGCTTGAGGCATTGCCTGTTGAGTTCTCACCTGAGCCGGAACCATAAACGGAACCTGAGTGATGGCTTTGGGAGTTGCCGCTACTGCAGGCGCAGCTGCTGCGGGATTAGGGAATTGCGGCAATTGCGGTAATTGCGGCAATGAAGGCCAGGAAAACTTGAAGCCACTGCCAAAGTC
>CAZUSF010000529.1:0-1091 GCA_964623355.1 uncultured Thiobacillus sp.
AAACCCTGCGGCTGAATGCCGCACTTGCCGTGCGCGACGCCACCCTCAAGCACGCAGAAGCCAAAATCCAAGCGCTAACCTTCGAACTCGCCCACCTGCGCCGTATCCGCTTCGGCGCCAAGAGCGAAGCGCTGAACGCGGAACAACGCGACCTGTTCCAGGAAACCCTGGAAGCCGACATCGCCGCCTGCGAGGCCGAAGCCGAACAGGCCGTCCCGCACCCCCGCGCCAAACGCCAACGTGCCGGCCGCCAGCCGCTGCCCGATCACCTGCCGCGCATCGAACATCGGCATGAGCCGGAAACCTGCACCTGCGGCAAGTGCGGTGCGGCGTTGGTCAAGATCGGCGAAGACGTGAGCGAGCAGCTCGACGTCATCCCGGCGCAATTCATCGTGCATCGCCACATCCGCCCGCAATACGCCTGCCGGCCCTGCGAGACGATGGCCCCCGCCCCGATTCCGCCCGCCGTGATCGACGGCGGCATGGCCTCCGTCGGCTTGCTGGTCTGGCTGATCATTGGCAAATACCTGGATCACCTACCGCTCTACCGGTTGGAACAGATCGCCGCGCGCAGCGGCGTCAATCTCGCGCGCTCGACCTTGGCCGAATGGGTCGGCCGCATCGGCGTGGCGCTGCAACCGCTGGCGGATCGTCTGGCCGCATTACTCCTGGAGCAGGACGTGCTGCACGCCGACGAAACGCCGGTCGCGCAACTCGATCCGGGCAACGGCCGGACGAAGCGGGCCTATTTGTGGGCGTATTGCAGCAATATGCTGAACACCGGGCCGCCGATCGTGGTGTTCGACTATCAAATCAGTCGCGCGGGCGCGCATGCGCAGAACTTTCTGGCGCATTGGAGGGGCGTGCTGATGGTGGACGGCTTTGGCGGCTACAAAGCGTTGTTCGCCCAGGGCGTCACGGAGTTGGGCTGCCTGGCGCATGCGCGCCGGAAGTTCTTCGACCTGAATGCGGCCCAAGCGAATGCGATCGCACAGGAGGCGCTCGCCCGCATCGCGGCGTTGTATGCGATCGAAGCCCAGGGCCGCGAGATGACGGTGGCAGCGCGTGCCCAGCTGCGGCAGGCGCAGTCC
>CAZUSF010000530.1:0-1090 GCA_964623355.1 uncultured Thiobacillus sp.
CCATGTTCATGCCGAAGGTGTCCTGCATCTGCGTCTGCTTGTACAGATTGTTCAGCACCACTTCCGGCACTTCGCCGCGCTTCAGCTCGATCACCATGCGCATGCCGGACTTGTCCGACTCGTCACGAATCTCGCTGATGCCTTCGATGCGTTTCTCGCGCACCAGCTCGCCGATCTTGATGCACAGATGCGCCTTGTTCACCTGGTACGGCAGTTCGTCGACGATGATCGCCTGACGACCGACCGATTTCTCGATGTCCTCGAAATGCACCTTGGCGCGCATCACCACGCGGCCGCGACCGGTGCGATAGCCTTCCTTGACGCCGGCCGTGCCGTAGATGATGCCGGCGGTGGGGAAATCAGGCGCGGGCACGATATCGATCAGATCTTCGATGCCGATCATCGGATCGCGCAGCACCACCAGACAGGCATCGACGATTTCGTTCAGGTTGTGCGGCGGGATGTTGGTCGCCATGCCGACCGCGATGCCGGAAGAACCGTTGACCAGCAGATTCGGGAACTTGGCCGGCAGGATCAGCGGTTCATGCTCGGAACCATCGTAGTTGGGTCCGAAGTCGACGGTTTCCTTGTCGATGTCGGCGAGCAACTCGTGCGCGATCTTCGACATGCGGATTTCGGTGTAACGCATCGCCGCCGCGTTGTCGCCGTCGACCGAACCGAAGTTGCCCTGACCATCGACCAGTGGGTAACGCAGCGAAAAGTTCTGCGCCATGCGGACGATGGTGTCGTACACCGCCGTGTCGCCGTGCGGGTGGTATTTACCGATCACATCGCCGACCACACGCGCCGATTTCTTGTAGGCCTTGTTCCAGTCGTTGTTCAGCTCGTGCATCGCGAACAACACACGGCGATGCACCGGCTTCAAACCATCCCGCACATCCGGCAGCGCCCGCCCGACGATCACGCTCATCGCGTAATCGAGGTAGGAACGGCGCATTTCCTCTTCCAGGCTGACGGGCAGGGTTTCTTTGGCGAACTGGTTTTCCATTGCGGGGCGTCTCGTCGGTGTTGGCTAATCTCGCGCTGATTAGCGTTTTGTTTTTACAGGCGCTTTCAGCAAAAAAGCCGG
>CAZUSF010000531.1:0-1088 GCA_964623355.1 uncultured Thiobacillus sp.
TCAACGATTGCTTTTATTGCACTGCAATGATATACACAAAATTCAAGAGATAGTAAGAGAATATCAGATATAAACAGTATACAAAAAAGCCTAGAAATATATATAGCAGAAAAATGAACATACCCAATCCCAGATAACTATGAAAATATAATATATAGTGGTTCTACTGCTTGGATAGAATGAACTATATGAGATAAAGTAATTGTAAACCTAGATAAAATCAACAAAAAACCACTAGATCCACTAACAGGAAATGAATATACATACAGTGTAACATCATGAAAAACAGAATACCAAATCTGAGCAATAAGTGAATGATGACAAATGTGATATAAACTACCAATAAACCAAACACATGCATCAAACAAATCAAATGCAAAAGCAATGATAAGATGAAACTATAACGAGAGATTCCTAAAAGTACAAAGCTGAACACTAAATTGGATACTAGCCCTACCAAGTATCATAGCCACAGATATTACAGAACCAGAAATCCAAACAATACTAGATAACAAAAAACTAGTATACAATAACTATGCAAATATCCCACATTCATACAATGACTATGGATATACAACAACAGGATGATTTGAATATACAAATACAAATCCAATGATCTATAGCTGATCAACAAAAACCCTAGCAGAAGATACAGATAAGAAAATAGAATTCGTAGATAGCCTAAAAGAAGCCTACAACTGAACAATACTACAATGAGAACCACAATATGCTGAAATAGTAAATTTAGATACTGAAATAAATCAAACAAAAGCAGTAAACTTAGTAAATAATTATATAAATTCAAAAGTATGATGAATTTGAGTTACTGGAATGCAAAATATTCCTATGTCTGATTTAATATGTTGATCTAATTATAAAGAAGTAAATTGAGTTTGTGTAGAAGATAGTAGAGAATGAGAAATATGTTTAGGATTACCTACAAATGCTATATGGAATAGTACAGAAACAATAACACAAATATTTAATTGAGTAGAATGGCTTCCAAGTAAAACTTGAGTATATAATACTGATCCAAGTACTACAGAGTGTAGATTCAAATGTGATACAAACTATACATGGAATTCAAC
>CAZUSF010000532.1:0-1079 GCA_964623355.1 uncultured Thiobacillus sp.
ATTTCCGCGCTACGCGGCTTGCAGAATGTAGAACGTATAGCCGTAGGAATCGCTGAATTTCTCGAACAATTCCATCTCTGTTTCGGTTTCTTCCACAACCGCTTGCATGGCTGGCGTCAGCTCCAGTTGCTTGATTCGAGCGCGTAACGGCGTGTAGTAATTCTTCCACCAGACATCGCTCGGCAATCGCTGCGTCGCCAGCACCTGGTAGCCGGCGCGACGCGCTCGGTCAATGTTCTCGGATTCGGTCCCCATCGTTGGATAAGCGGCATGCCAGTAATCAAACGCTGGCTGCGGGGCTTCATCGGTAAACCAGCTCATTTCAGAGACAACCGCAATGCCTTTGTCTTTGAGAAACGGGCGCCAGACAGAGAGCGCGCGTTCGAATCCGAGGTTGTATGCGGCGCCCTCGGACCAGAGCAGGTCGATGCAAGCCGGCGGCCAATCCAGTGCTGCCCCAAGTTCAGCCATATCGGCTTGCAGCGGCGTGATCAGATGCGCCAGGCCAGCCTGCCTGGCACGCAATTTCAGTTCCTCGATGAACACCGAACATGAATCCACCGCCATCACCTGGCACTGATAGTGCTCGGCCAGCAGCAAGGCCGCCGCGCCGCTACCGCAACCAAGGTCGGCGATGCGCAGGTTGGCGGGCATGGGACCCAGCTTTTGCAAAAGCTGGCGTGAAAAAGCCGTATCACCCGGCCCTTGCCGCTCCAGTCCGCGATGTAATTCGATCAATGCGGCGATGGATTCAGTTTGAGGATCAGCACTCATTGTGGCTTCAAAGGCAAAGTGAGAATGTGGCTGATTTTTCCATAAATCCGATCAGAAGCCGGATTTGCGAAGCAATTGGCCTGTGCCGCAAATCGGGCCGAGTCATTTCCGCCGGCGATTGGCTTATAGTGAAATCACTCATCAGGAGAAACCACCATGCAACGACTATTTCTATTTTTCTTGTTCCCCCTGTTTGCCTTTCTGCAATCCGGCTCCTTGCTTGCGGAGGTTGGGGCTGCGGGCGGGGTTGCGGCAGGAGGTACAACTTCAATCCAGGCCGTGGAGACCGTTTTGCAGGCTTGCCC
>CAZUSF010000533.1:0-1075 GCA_964623355.1 uncultured Thiobacillus sp.
AGGCGCAGGAAATCTACATCGTCTGTTCCGGCGAAATGATGGCCATGTACGCGGCCAACAACATCGCCAAGGGCATCGTGAAGTATGCGAACTCCGGCGGCGTGCGTCTGGCCGGCCTGATCTGCAACAGCCGCAACACGGCGCGTGAAGACGAACTGATCATGGAACTGGCCCGCCAGCTCGGCACCACGATGATCCACTTCGTCCCCCGCGACAACGTGGTGCAGCGCGCCGAAATCCGCCGCATGACCGTGATCGAGTACGAGCCGACCGCCAAGCAGGCGCAGGAATACCGCGACCTGGCCAACAAGATCATCAACAACAAGAACTTCGTGATCCCCACCCCGATCACGATGGACGAGTTGGAAGAGTTGCTGATGGGCTTCGGCATTATGGAAGAGGAAGACGCTTCCATCATCGGCAAGACGGCGGCGGAAGAAGCAGTCGCGGTGGCGGCCTGATGTTCGAGCCCCTCTCCCGTAAGCGGGGGAGGGGTTGGGGAGGGGGGCCGTTTAACCAACCCACCCTCTCCCCCGGCCCCTCCCCCGCTTGCGGGGGAGGGGAGGAAACCCAACCTCGCCGTCCACAGATTGGTGGCGGCGTGAAAGGAGAATGAAATGTCGAATCTGACTAAAGAACAAACGGAAGCCCTCATCGCCGAGGTGCTCGAGGTGTATCCCGAGAAGGCCAAGAAGGACCGCGCCAAGCATCTGGCGGTCAACGACCAGAGTGTCGAACAATCGAAGAAATGCATCACCTCCAATCGCAAGTCGCTGCCCGGCGTGATGACCGTGCGCGGTTGCGCCTACGCCGGTTCCAAGGGCGTGGTCTGGGGTCCGATCAAGGACATGATCCATATTTCGCACGGTCCGGTCGGCTGCGGCCAGTATTCCCGCGCCGGTCGCCGCAACTATTACGTCGGCATGACCGGCGTCAACACCTTCGGCACGATGAACTTCACCTCCGACTTCCAGGAGAAGGACATCGTCTTCGGCGGCGACAAGAAACTCGCCAAGCTGATCGGTGAAATCGAAGGCCTGTTCCCCCTCAACAAAGGCATCTCGGTGCAATCCGA
>CAZUSF010000534.1:0-1065 GCA_964623355.1 uncultured Thiobacillus sp.
AACTGGCTGCAACCGGGTTGATGCGCAGACCAGAGGGATATGTGTCCATGCAATGGTGCGTCATACCGGCATGGGGTAAGCCGGAATCCAGGGTCAACATCTGACACTGTAGTAACGCATCGGCCCGCAAGCCGAGCAACCTGCTCGACTCAACGCGATGAATGCGTTGCCCGCAGCCACGTTATTCAAGGCTAATATAACAATTGTTATAACAACCCAACCCCGGAGCTCGTCATGCACTTCGCCCTGAAACTTACCCAGATTGGTAATTCAGTCGGCTTCATCCTGCCCAAAGAGGCATTGCAGCGCTTACACCTTGAAAAGGGCGACACCGTGTTTCTCACCGAATCGCCCGAAGGTTTTCGCATTACAGAATATGACCCGGCCTTCGCCGAGCAGATGAGTCTTGCCGAAAGCATCATGAAGCAGCGGCGCAATGTGTTGCGCGAGTTGGCGAAATGACGCCATGACGGCCTTTGTCTGGATACAGGAACAAATCGTTTGGGCCATACATGAAGCCCAGCTGGCCGAGCATGGCGGCGGAATTGGCGTGCGTGATGCCGGATTGCTGGCTTCTGCTCTGGCCAGGCCGGTTAACCTGGTCGCTTATGGCAAGCCAGGTGCCATCGAGTGCGCAGCAGCTTACGGCTTTGGCCTCTCACGCAATCACCCCTTTGTGGATGGCAACAAACGAACCGCCTTCGTTTGTATGGAATTGTTCCTTGCGCTTAACGGATATCAACTCGAAGCCACTGATGTCGACTGCGTGCAAACCATGCTCGCTGTAGCCGCTGGAGAACTTGACGAACCCGGCTTGACTGCCTGGCTGCGTAGCAACACAAGAAAACGCGCGGGCTGAATCGCGGCATAAGACCGGCCCGCGCCGGAGTGTCGGATTAATTGGCGCTGACCGGAAAACTGACCCATTCGATAAGCGTCAAAACGTGGTGCATATATGTAAGAGCATCCGTTTGCGGCGCGATCGATCGTGGTAAACCCAGTTTCGCGTAGCTTTAACAACATCACATTGGTCAAAACGATCTGCTGATTGCAGCGCATGCACTC
>CAZUSF010000535.1:0-1059 GCA_964623355.1 uncultured Thiobacillus sp.
CCGCGCGTACATCCGGTGCTGCTGGTGCATCGCGTCGAAGGCATCCAGCCCGGTTTGTATGCGCTGCCGCGCTCCGAGGCAGCCATGGCGGACTTGAAGCAAACCATGCCGGACCTGTTTGCCTGGACGTCGGCTGACGCGGATTTGCCGCTGTATCAACTGATGGCTGCCAAAGCTGAACGCACCGCGCGCACGCTGTCCTGCCATCAGGACATCGCCTCCCACAGCGCCTTCGCAGTGATGTTCATCGCTGAATTCGATGCACCGATCCAGGCCAACCCGGCCGCCTGGCGGCATCTGCACTGGGAAGCCGGCATGCTCGGCCACTGCCTGACGCTGGAAGCGGAAGCCGCCGGCTGGCGCGGTACCGGCATCGGCTGCTTCTTCGACGACGCGGTGCATGAAGTGCTGGGCTTGGAGTTGGGTAAGGAAAACGCCCGCTATCAGGTGGTTTATCACTTCGCGATCGGCATTCCGGTCGATGACGCGCGCCTGACCACGCTGCCGGCTTATGAGTGATGTGTATGGTTGATACGCCGAGAGCCCGTAATCATCTTTTTCGTCATTCCCGCGAATGCGGGAATCCAGCCATGGCACACCACTGGATCCCCGCATTCGCGGGGATGACGAATAATTCCACGACTAGAATTCGCGCCTGTCGCCGCGTGTTGAATGGAGTCCTTACATGGTTGATCTGACCACCGAATACCTCGGCCTCAAACTGAAAAACCCGCTGGTGCCCTCCGCCTCGCCACTATCGCGCAGCGTCGATTCGGCACGCGCGCTGGAAGATGCGGGCGCGGCGGCGCTGGTGATGTATTCGCTGTTCGAGGAAGACCTGCGCAGCGAGGCCATCGACATGGAGCGCCGCCTGATCGATCAGGCCATCGCCCAGGCCGCGGCGGCCGGCATGCATGGCCAGAACTTCCGCTATCGCAGCGGCCTCGACCTGTATCTGGAACAGATTGCGGCACTGAAATCGGCGCTGGAAATACCAGTCATCGCCTCGTTGAATGGCGTCGGCATGACTGATTGGGTAGCAGTCGGGCGGCAACTGGA
>CAZUSF010000536.1:0-1055 GCA_964623355.1 uncultured Thiobacillus sp.
GCCTCCAACATCTGCCGGATTGCTGTGCATCGGCCGCAGGGCAGCCTGGCGGGTGACAACACCGTGGTCGTGCTGTCGGTGATCGACAACCTGGTCAAGGGCGCAGCTGGGCAGGCGGTGCAGAACATGAATATCCTGTTTGATCTGCCGGAAAACACCGCGCTCACGCAGATTCCGGTAATGCCTTGATTATTTTGCGTGAATCCCCACCTACGGCGTGGTTGACGATGCCTCTCCCGGCGCCAATAATGCCCCGCATACTGACTTGAACTGAAAGGAATACCCCATGAATGCCGCTACCGAAATGAGCCCCTTCAACTTTACCGACAGCGCCGCCAACAAGGTCAAGGCGTTGATTGAAGAAGAAGGCAATCCCGAATTGAAATTGCGCGTTTTTGTAACCGGTGGTGGTTGTTCCGGTTTCCAGTACGGCTTTACCTTCGACGAAGTAACCAACGAAGACGACATGATCCTGGAAAAGAATGGCGTCACGCTGCTGGTCGATCCGATGAGCATGCAGTACATGATGGGTGCTGAAGTCGATTACACCGAAGGCCTGGAAGGCGCTCAGTTCGTGATCAAGAATCCGAATGCGCAATCCACCTGTGGTTGTGGTTCTTCTTTCTCGGTCTGAACTGGTTCAACCATTCAGCTGGGCGGCGCAAGCCGCCCTTTTCATTTGATCGGTGGGGAATTATGGCGGGGGAGGCGATGGCGGAAAAATACACCCAGGTGGCGTGTCCGACTTGCGGCAAGTCGGTGGCTTGGCGGCCAGAAAATGCGTTTCGCCCTTTTTGTGGCGAACGCTGCAAGATGATCGATTTGGGCGCCTGGGCAAATGAGTCGTACAAAGTGCCGACCGAGAACGGCACCTTTGAAGAAGATATCGAGCGGTCCCAGTAGCTTCGGGGCCGCTCCTGCCGGTTCAGCGTTTGAAAGTCTGTACGCCTTCCTGCGTGCCCATCAGGCAGACGGTGGGGAATTTTCGTGGGGCAGGCGTTGGCGGAAAAATACACCCAGGTGGCGTGTCCGACTTGCGGCAAGTCGGTGGCTTG
>CAZUSF010000537.1:0-1045 GCA_964623355.1 uncultured Thiobacillus sp.
CGTTTACGGCGTGGACTACCGGGGTATCTAATCCCGTTTGCTCCCCACGCTTTCGCACTTTAGCGTCAGTCTTAGACCAGAAGGCCGCCTTCGCCACTGGTGTTCTTCCTGATATCTACGCATTTCACCGCTACACCAGGAATTCCGCCTTCCTCTTCCAGACTCAAGAAAATCAGTATCAAGTGCAGTTCTCAGGTTAAGCCTGAGGATTTCACACCTGACTTAATTTCCCGCCTAGATGCCCTTTATGCCCAATAATTCCGAACAACGCTTGCCTCATACGTATTACCGCGGCTGCTGGCACGTATTTAGCCGAGGCTTCGAACCGGTACCGTCATCTTACAACTTATTCAGCTGTATCTATTCTTCCCGGTCTAATGAACTTTACAATCCGAAGACCTTCATCGTTCACGCGGCGTCGCTGGATCAGACTTTCGTCCATTGTCCAATATTCTTAACTGCTGCCTCCCGTAGGAGTCTGGGCCGTATCTCAGTCCCAATGTGGCCGTTCACCCTCTCAGGCCGGCTATCCATCGTGGCCTTGGTAGGCTTTTACCCCACCAACTAGCTAATGGACCGCAGGCTCATCTTCTAGCGACCGGTCTTACGATCCCGGTCTTTAATATAACCATCTTTCGACAACTACATATTATTCGGTATTAGCCATCCTTTCGGACAGTTATCCCCAACTAAAAGGCAGATTACCCACGTGTTACTCACCCGTTCGCCACTAACCCCTCAATGCAAGCATCGAGGGTTCCGTCCGACTTGCATGTTTAAGACGCGCCGCCAGCGTTCGTTCTGAGCCAGAATCAAACTCTCCATTATAGTTTATTTTAAACTCAATAGAGTCATTTAATTCTTAAATTTCATCTTGCAGAAACTCAATTTTCTATTACTACTCAGTTTTCAAAGAACCAATCTATCAGCTTCTTCCCTACTCATTCCGAGCCGTCAAAAGCTTTTTTATCAAGACTAGAACCATTTATTTTACCGACACTCCCGCGTCAACCATTCTTTTAAAAATTTCTAAAAAATATTAAAA
>CAZUSF010000538.1:0-1039 GCA_964623355.1 uncultured Thiobacillus sp.
CGAGCGGTTTTACAAAGCGCATATTCACTACAGTCGCATTAAGTAGCTCTCCCACATCGAGTGCAGGGTACAGCAAGGTTCCAAACGCCAAAATCACAATCCGTTTGCCAGCAGCCGCAGTCGACTCACGGCGTACCTCACCCTTGCCTAAAGGCAAAGTCCGTAACTCGGCCGACGGTTTAGCGCCAACCCCGGATCCGCGCGGGTAACGTACAGCACTTGGGTGCGGCTGACGATAGGCCGTGGTGAGCAAATCGCGGCACTCGGATTCGTCGGCCGGGGTCATGACCAGCATGTTCGGTATGCAGCGCAAGAAAGGAATGTCATACGCACCGGCATGGGTTGCGCCATCGGCACCGACCAGGCCAGCGCGATCGAGCGCAAATACCACCGGCAAGTCTTGTATCGCCACATCATGGATGAGTTGGTCGTAAGCGCGCTGTAAAAAGGTGGAATAAATTGCCACTACCGGCTTCATGCCTTCACAGGCCATACCCGCAGCAAAGGTGACGGCGTGCTGTTCTGCAATGCCAACGTCGTAGTAGCGATCGGGGAAGCGCTTTTCAAACTCAACCAGGCCCGATCCCTCGCGCATGGCCGGCGTAATACCAACCAATAGCGGGTCGGCATGCGCCATATCGCAGAGCCACTCCCCAAACACTTGGGTAAAGGTTTGCTTGGTATTGCTTGTTTTTTGAATGCCCTCGGAGGGATTAAATTTACCGGGGCCGTGATACAGAACCGGATCGGCTTCTGCCAACATATACCCTTGGCCTTTACGCGTGACCACATGCAAAAACTGTGGGCCGCCGCCTTCAAGGGCAAGTCGTCGAACGTTTTGCAGCATGGGCAGCAAGGCATCTAAATCGTGGCCGTCGATCGGACCAAAATAGTTAAAACCAAATTCTTGAAAAATCGTCGATGGCGATACCATGCCTTTCGCATGATCCTCTAAGCGCTTCGCAAACTCACGCAATGGCGGTGCAATCGATAAAACGCTATCAATGCCTTTTTTAGTTGCAGAATAAATATTGCCACT
>CAZUSF010000539.1:0-1026 GCA_964623355.1 uncultured Thiobacillus sp.
TGGAATGTTCCAACTGACCCTGTTGTCACGCAGGCCAACCCTTGTAGTTCAATCGCAAGCGTCCAACCCACCCACCTAGCGCAGCGAAACTCATCTATGCAAGCTTGCCGCTTTTCCAAGGAGAAGCGCGATGGCGGCACGGCAAGGAGTGGAACATTGGCGGGAGCAGGTTGAAGATTGGCGGGCAAGTGGTCTGAGCCAGATTGCTTATTGCGAGCAACACGGACTGAACATCAAATCATTCCGCCGCTGGCGGACCAAACTGCAACGAACGGCGGCAACAGCACTGACCCTGGTTCCGATCAGCGTCGGCGCCCCCGTCAGCGCGCCAGCGATCCGGCTGCACAGCCCGGGCGGCTGGCGCATCGAACTGGCGACCGCCAACCCCACCTGGCTGGCTGACTTGGTGCGGCAGCTGCCATGACGCCCATACCCACCCAAGTCTGGCTGGTGGTCGAACCCGTCGACATGCGTGCCGGCATTGACGGCCTCTCCCAGCGCATCCAGAACAGCCTCGACAGATCGCCTTGCGACGGCAGTGCCTACGCCTTCCGCAACCGGCGCCAGAACCGGCTCAAACTCCTGATCTGGGACGGCACCGGCGTCTGGCTCTGCCAACGTCGCCTGCATCGCGGTCACTTCACCTGGCCCAGTGCCAAGACCCTGGTATGCACATTGACCGCCGCACAGTGGAATTGGCTGATCACCGGCGTCGACTGGCAACGTCTGGATGCGTCGCCACCGACGCACTGGAACGTCTGACCCCGCTACCCATTCGGGTACGTTGAGCCTACCCGAAAGAAACCGCGCGAAGCCAGTCCCCACGCGGGTTCGTGGCGGTTTCATCGGGTAAAATTCCGGCATGAATTCGCGCCCTGAACTGGTTCCTGTCGAAGCCAATCCCGGCTTGCCGGAGAAAGCTCAACACACCGTTCAGGACTTGCTCGACCGGCTGCAACAACACGCTGCCGAAACCCTGCGGCTGAATGCCGCACTTGCCGTGCGCGACGCCACCCTCAAGCACGC
>CAZUSF010000540.1:0-1014 GCA_964623355.1 uncultured Thiobacillus sp.
CTGCGCCACCCGCGCGCGCGCCGGCAGTTTCCTGAATCTGTGCAAATCGCCGACGTTGGCCACTGAAGTCACCCTGCAACCGCTGGCGCGCTACAACCTGGACGCGGCGATTCTGTTTTCCGACATTCTCACCGTGCCGGATGCGATGGGTCTCGGTCTGTATTTCGCGGAAGGCGAAGGCCCGAAATTCGAACGGCCGCTGCGCGAGGAATGGGCGATCCGCAACCTGGAAGCCCCCAATCCGCACGACCATCTGCGCTATGTGATCGACGCGGTCGCCGAGATTCGCAAGTCGCTCGATGGCTCGGTGCCGCTGATCGGCTTCTCCGGCAGCCCGTTCACCTTGTCCTGCTACATGATCGAAGGCCAGGGCAGCGACAGCTATACCCAGGTCAAGAAGATGATGTACGGCCGACCGGACCTGATGCATCACATCCTGGAAGTCACCACCCGGGCAGTGATCGACTACCTGAACGCGCAGATCGAAGCCGGCGCGCAGGCGGTGATGGTGTTCGATTCCTGGGGCGGCATGCTGTCGCAGGCGGCGTATCTGGAATTCTCCCTGCCCTACATGTCGCGCATCATGGCCGAACTGACCCGCGAGCGTGATGGCCGCATTGTGCCGCGCATCGTGTTCACCAAGGGCGGTGGGCTGTGGCTGGAGAAGATTGCGGCCTGTGGCGCCGATGCGGTTGGCCTGGATTGGACGATCGACATCGGCGATGCGCGTCGGCGCGTCGGTGAGGGTTCTGGCAAAAACTGTGTTGCGCTGCAAGGCAACATGGACCCAACCATCCTGCTGACCACGCAGGAAGCCGTGGCCAAGGAAGCCGAGGCGGTACTGACCAGTTATGGTCATGGTTCGGGTCATATCTTCAATCTGGGTCACGGCATTTCACAGTTCACGCCGCCGGAAAATGTGTCGGTACTGGTGGAAACGGTGCGCGAGAAGAGCCGGGCGTTTCATCAGACGGCCTGACTGAAAGCCACCGCTCGATGCGGCGGTGGCAAGAC
>CAZUSF010000541.1:0-1013 GCA_964623355.1 uncultured Thiobacillus sp.
CAGCGATTCCTACGGCTATACGTTCTACATTCTGCAAGCCGCGTAGCGCGGAAATGGCGGGCTTTCAGACTGAAGCGCGCTGTAGCGCTGGTCATAACGATCAAATGGGCAAGTCTTGATTTAAAAAATTCCGAGCGAGTTATGGAGACAGCTCAACTACGCAAAGCCGTTTTTGTTCGTTTAGGGTGTTCACGGCAATCCAGCACTCTCCATATTTCGATATGGTCACCATTGATCTTGTAGAAGATGGCGTAGGGGAAACGTCGGGATAGGGCACGGAAATATCCGAGAAATTGCACGTGTACTCCTGCATGGAGTAACAAGGATTCAATGTCGGAAAACAGCGTATCTAAAAAATATTGGCCCAATCCGGACTGTTGTTTCTCGTAGAAATCTCGGCCATCTTCCAAGTCTTTGGCGGCGAGGCTGAGAATCCTGATTTTCATGCGCCGCCTTGACGCAAACGATCCTTGACCTGATTCCAGTCCTCAAAAACGGCTTCTCCGTTTTCAACCGCATGCTCTGCTACTCGCAAGGCATCGGCGTGCCAAGCGGGAGATTTGACGTCCTCTGGACTTTGCGAGAGTTCATCCCAGAGCTGTTCGATGATTCGAAGCTTGTCCGTTCTTGTGAGATGTTCTGTTGCGATCAACATGGCGGTTCCCTTCAGGTTGATTCAAACCGGCCGTGCAGTTTAAGGCGAATCAGTTGGGTCGAGATGGAGTCGGTATCAAATACCCAAGCCGGCATGCATTCATTTCAGCGCAGTTGCGCATACGCCAATATCGCCAGTAGCGCGGCGATGATCGCCAGCCAACGATTGCGGCTTTGCTGTTGCGCCAGCATCAGATTGATGCCGCTTTCGAGTTTTTCCAGGCGGTCTGTGCGCAAGGCTTGATGCGCCAGGCGCGGCAGTTGTGGCAGCACCGCGCCCCAATACGGCACTTCTTCCTTGAACGTGCGCAGCCAGCCGCGCCAGCCGATCTGTTCGCTCATCCAGCGTTCCAGGAACG
>CAZUSF010000542.1:0-1013 GCA_964623355.1 uncultured Thiobacillus sp.
GAAACCGGCCATCCCTGGATCACCTTCAAGGATGCCTGCAACGTGCGCTACACCAACCAGCATGTCGGCGTCGTACACAGCTCCAACCTGTGCACCGAAATTACGCTGCACACCAACGACAACGAAATCGCCGTGTGCAACCTCGGCTCGGTCAACTTGGCCAACCACATCACGAACGGCGCGCTCGACCACGCCAAGCTGAAGCAGACCATCCGCATCGCCATGCGCATGCTGGACAACGTCATCGACATCAACTTCTACAACGTCGGCAAGGCGCGAAATTCCAACCTGAAACACCGCCCGGTGGGTCTCGGCACGATGGCCTTCCAGGACGCGCTGCACCTGATGCGCATCCCCTACGCCAGCGTCGAAGCCGTCGAGTTCGCCGATCGCACGCAGGAAGCCGTCGCCTACTACGCCTACTCGGCCTCCGCCGATCTGGCCGAAGAACGCGGCCGCTACTCCAGCTTCAACGGCTCGCTGTGGAGCCAGGGCATCCTGCCGCAGGACTCGCTGAAGCTGCTCGCCACCGAGCGCGGCGGCTATCTGGAAGCCGACCTGTCCGAAACGCTGGACTGGGCCGCGCTGCGTAGCCGCATCATGACGGTCGGCATGCGCAACTCGAACTGCCTGGCCATCGCCCCAACTGCCACCATCGCCAACATCGTCGGTGTTTCGGCCAGCATCGAGCCGACCTATCAGAACCTGTTCGTCAAATCGAATTTGTCCGGCGAGTTCACCGTCGTCAACCAGTACCTGGTGCGCGACCTGAAGGCGCTCAACCTGTGGGACGAAGTCATGGTCGGCGACATCAAATACTTCGACGGCAGCCTGGCCAAGATCGACCGCATCCCGGCCGACCTACGCCAGCTCTACGCCACCGCCTTCGAAGTCGACCCGGTCTGGCTGATCGAAGCCGGCGCCCGCCGCCAGAAGTGGATCGACCAGGCGCAAAGCCTCAACCTCTACTTCCACGGCGCCAGCGGCAAGAAGCTCGACGAAACCTACAAACT
>CAZUSF010000543.1:0-1005 GCA_964623355.1 uncultured Thiobacillus sp.
GATGAAACGAATTTTCGCTATAGCGGTATTGCTGTTCTGGGCGCCTGTTTCCTGGGCGCTGTCGCCTTATGTTCAGGCGAGCAAGGTTTCGGCGGGCGATGTTCCGGCTGTGATGACGCAGGTCGAACGTAAGCTGAGCAAGGCGGGGTTCAATGTGGTTGGTAGATACCTGCCGGCGGGGATACCCGGGGTGGGTGTTCTGGTGGTGACCGATAAGGGTTTGCTCGATACCGTGCGCAAACTGGGGGGCAACAATATCGTCGGCGCGCCGATCCGGATTGGCGTCAAGGCGGATGGTTCCGTGTCTTATATGAACCTGGAGTATTGGTTGCGCGCCTATTTCCGCAAACAGTATCCAATGACAGAAAAAACAGTCAAAGCGACGCAAGCCAAGCTGCGCAAGACGTTGGGTGCCGGCAAGCCGTTTGGTGGCGATGTCGATGCCAAGGATCTGGCCGATTACCAGTACATGTTCGGCATGGAAGGTTTTGAATCCGACAAGAACGTGCTGATCGAGAATGTGTCCTTTGACGATGCGGTCAAGTCGATTCAGGAAAATCTGGCACGTGGCGTCGGCAAGACCAGCAAGGTGTACGAGATCATCATGCCGGACAAACAAATAGCGGTATTTGGTGTCGCAATGAATGACCCGAAGGAAGGCGAAGCTTGGTGGGTGAAAACCGTTGGTGTCGATAATATTGCCGCGTTGCCCTATGAAATCTATGTGGTGAACAACAAGGCCGGTCATTTATTTGCCCGCTTCCGCATTGCACTGGGCTGGCCGGCAGTGGGTATGGGCAGCTTCATGCGCATCGTCGAAGCGCCCGGCGTGATTCACAGCACGTTGACCGAGGTCGCGGGTGGCGCGCCCTGATCCAGGTTGATTCAGGTTGCATCAGGAAGCCCCTCTTGCAGGGGCTTTTTCAATATGGGCTGTTTCAAGGTGCAATATCACGTTGCATCATCACGCAGCGTCAAGTCATCCCAGGATGCACCCAGGCAATC